>VYDD01000309.1:1403-14252 GCA_009843625.1 Gammaproteobacteria bacterium
TTCGGGGGCTCGACCGGCGGCTTCTACACCACCACCGCGGTCACCAAGGACCCCGGCCGCTTCCGCGCGGGCATCGTCTGGTACGGCTCGACCGACCTGGTCACCCTGTCGACCTACGGCGGCATGGAGGGGTGGAACCGCTTCCTGATCGGGCGCACCCCGATGGAGAACCCGCGCAACTACTACGAGCGGTCCATCATCTACCACGCCGACGAAATCGATGTCCCGCTGCTCTTCCTGTACGCCCAGGGAGACGGGGCGGCGCGCTTCCAGCAGATCGAACAGTACGGCATCCAGGCCGAGATCCACGGCAACTGGTACGACTGGGTCGTGTACGGGGAGGAGCCGCACGGCTGGTATCACTGGGGCCCCGGGAGCGTCAGGCAGTCGCTCGAGATCATGAGCGCGATGTTCGACACCTTCATCCTGGGTGACGTGCACGACGTTCACGCGATGGCGGAGCAACAGCGCGAAGGCATCCGCATCCAGCGCAACCCGACCATTGAACTCTGGAACTCGCTGGTCAACGGCCAACCCCCGGGGGGCGGTTGACCTCAGGCGTTACGAGCCGGGACCGGGCACAGTCGTTCCGCTTGATCCCCGCGCATCCGCGGCGTATTGTGGGCGTTGCTCCGCCCACGCGGTGAGGCAAGCTCTTCCTTCGGGCTGACATACAGTCCATCTCTCGTTCGCAGCAGAGGAGGCCACATGGTGCATCCAAGGTCGGATCACATGAATCTGCGCGCCGGCATCGCCCGGCTGAGGAGGGCGGCCCTGGCCGCTGCGGCGGTGATTCCGCTTGCGGTGGTCTTCGGGTTCGCGGCTCCCGCGACGCTCAAGGCTCAGGAAAACGGCCAGGTCATCGGCCAGGTGACCGACCAGGCAACCGGCCGTCCCCTGGTCCAGGTGCAGGTCTATCTGGCCGGCACCGGCTTCGGGACGCTGACCCGGGGCGACGGCCGCTTCCTGATCCTGAACGTGCCCGCGGGCAACTACACCCTGACCGCCGAGCGCATCGGCATGCGCACGGCAACGGCGCAGATCACGGTCCAGGGGGACCAGTCCACCACGGCCGACCTCGCGCTGGAGGAGGAGGCGCTCGGGCTCGACGAAATCGTGGTCACCGGCACCGCCGGGCAGGCGCGCCGCCGCGAGGTCGGCACCTCCGTCGCGCAGGTGGATGTCGCCACCCTGGCCGATCCCGTGCCCGCGGTCGACCAGCTCCTCTCCGCGCGCGCCCCGGGCGTGGTTGCCGTCCGGACTTCCGGGATGTCCGGCTCCGGCTCGCAGATCCGTCTGCGCGGCAACGTAAGCGTGGCGATGTCCAACCAGCCGCTCGTCTACGTGGACGGCGTGCGTATCCGCAGTGACGGCCTCGCGCTGAACCACGCCGTGGGGCAGCACGTCGCCTTCGGCCCCAAGGACGTGATGGGGCCGCTGAACGACATCAACCCGAGCGACATCGAGCGCATCGAGATCGTCAAGGGTCCGGCCGCGACCGCACTCTACGGGACGGAAGCGGCGGGCGGCGTCATCCAGATCTTCACCAAGCGCGGCTCCGGCGGCGACGCTCAATGGAGCGCGCAGATCGACCAGGGCGTCAACTGGGTACAGGAGTTCGGCCCCCCCAACGCGCCCTACATGAGGCTCGATCCCTGGCTCCGCAACGGCCACCAGCAGCGCTACTCCCTCTCCGTGCGCGGCGGCACCGAGAGCATCTCGTACTACGTCTCGGGCAGCCTCGACGACAACGAGGGCATTCTTCCCAACGACCGCGACGAGAAGTACCTGGGACGCATCAACCTGGGCTTCCAGCCCCGGAGCGACCTCGACATCCAGGTCAATACGTCGATCACACGCCAGCACGTGGAGAACTCGCCCAGCGGGTCGAGCCCGTACAGCATTTCCCACAACGGGTACAAGCGGGCGCCCGCCCGCCAGGCCCACGCCACCTATGTGCGGACGTGGGAGGAGGATGTCATCTGGCGGCTGCTCGACTACGAAATCGACACCGACGTCGACCGCGTGGTGGCCGGCATCACCACGACCTACACGCCGATGCCGCGCTTCACCAACCGGCTCACCCTGGGGATGGACCGCCTTGCCAGCGACATGCGCAACATCCGGCCCTTCGGCTATGTCAACGACCCCACGGGTTCCGTCTCCGACCGCACCTGGACCGCCGAGCAGCTCACCGCCGACTACGTGGGCAGCTTCGACCTGCGCCTCACCGAGAGCTTCCGCACCAGCCTCTCCTGGGGGGGACAGTCGATCGTGGCCCGCGACACCGATCTGGGGGCGAGCACCAACACGCTCCCCGGACCCGGCGAGCACACCGTCACCAGCGGCGCATCCTATCAGGCCCGGGAGGCCCGCTCGCGCGTCGTCAACGCGGGCATCTTCGGCCAGACCCTGCTCGACTTCAGCGACCGCTACTTCCTGACCCTGGCGCTGCGCATCGACGGCAACAGCGCCTTCGGCGAAGACTTCGGCCTCCAGCCCTACCCGCGCGCCACCTTCTCGTGGGTGATGTCGGACGAGGGGTTCTGGCCGCAAGACCTCGGCGAGATGAAGGTCCGCGTCGCCTGGGGACACGCGGGACGCGCCCCCGGGGCCTTCGACGCCGTGCGGACCTGGCAGCCGATTCCCTGGCTCGGCCAGACCTCCTTCAACCCGCTGAACGTGGGCAACAAGGACCTGGGACCTGAGCGTACCATCGAACTCGAGGCCGGCATCGACGGCGTCTTCATGGACGAGCGCCTGAGGATCGGGTTCACCTACTACGACCAGGAAACCCGCGACGCACTCATTCCCGTGCAGCTGGTCCCGAGCCTCGGCTTCACGGGCTCGCAGCTGCGCAACGTGGGCGTGTTGTCGAACAGGGGCATCGAACTCGACGTGAACGGCACGGTGCTGCAGAGCCGTGCGCTCAGCTGGGACCTGGGGGTCACGCTCTACACGAACAAGAGCGAGGCGGTGGACCTCGGCGGCAACGCCGGCTTCGGCGTCAGCGGAGGCGGATGGCTGGAAGAGGGGCGACCGGTGCCCGCCGTCCGCTACGACCGGCTGACGAACCCCGACCAGATCGGCGAGCCCGTCGTGGAACGGAACCACATCTGGGGCCCGAACCAGCCGACGCTGACCATCACGCCCAACACCTCCATCGCCCTCGGCGGCGGCATCACGGTCTCGGCGCGCGGCGAGTACCTGGCCGGGCACTACATCTTCGACCGCCAGAGCACCACCTCGGCCCAGCGCGGCCAGGTCAGTCCGCTGTGTGACGACGCCGTGCCCGCCCTCCAGGCCGGCCAGCGCGGTCAGCTGACGGCTTTCGACATCTACGCATGCAGCGGCGAATTCAGCGCACACCTCGTTTATCCCAACGACTTCTTCCGCATCCGCGACCTGACCGTGTCGGCGCCTGTGCCGTTCACCGTCCCGGGAACCACCAACGCCACCCTGACCCTCTCCGTGCAGAATTTCTGGACGTGGAAGAACGAAGACTTCCTCGCCATGGATCCGGAGATGGCCGGCAACAACGGGATGGAGTCGGGAATCACGCGCGCGATCTGGGAGCATCCTCCGCCGCCCGCGAGCTTCATCGCCTCGCTCAGGATGGGCTTCTGATGCGGCGGGCGAACGAGGGGAGAGCCGACAACGAGAACAGGAAGGAGTCGTTGAAGATGCGCATACAGCGAACCACTGCATACAGGCGCCGGATCGCGCCTCTGGTGGCCGTGGCCGCCCTGGCCGCCACCGGGTGCGATCTGGAAGTGACCAACCCCGGCCCCGTTCAGGACGAGTTCCTGAACGACGAACAGGCGTTCCCGTCGGTGCTCCAGGGCGTTCGGCGCGCGAACGCGCTCGCGTACACGCGGCTGGCCTACGACTCGGGGCTGACGAGCTTCGAGGGAACGCCGGGAGGGCTGGTCGACTCGGAGTTCTACAACGGGAAGCTCACCTCCGAGAATGTGGACGATCACTGGGAGCGGGCCCAGCAGGCCCGCTGGATGGCGGAGGACGGCGTGCGCCGGCTGGAGGAGGCTCTGGGCGGCGAGTTCGGTTCGAACCAGATCGCCGGCAGGCTGCTGGTGCTGGCCGGCTTCGCCAACCGGACCCTGGGCCACAACATGTGCATCGCCGTGTTCGATGGAGGTCCGGAGCAGCCCTACACCGACTTTCTGACGCGCGCGGAGGAGTTCTTCACCCAGGCGATCGGCGTCGGCAACGCCTCGGGAGCCTCCGACATCGCGCTCGCCGCCCAGGCCGGGCGCGCGGACGTGCGCATGTGGCTCGGAGACTGGAGTGGCGCCCGGAGCGACGCCACCGGTATCCCCGAGGACTTCGTCTTCCAGTTGCACCACTACGATCTGGACGATTTCCCGGATCCCAACGAGGTCTACTTCCGCGGGGCGTCGGACCCGTGGCGGGAGTACACCATCTGGGGCACCTTCGCCGAGAGCTACTACACCGAGACCGGCGACCCGCGCATGGGGTGGTATGAGATCGCGGACGCCGTCACCATGGTGTACAACCTCCCCTTCTACGTGCAGCTCAAGTTCACGAGCAAGACCGCGCCGCACACCCTCGCGTCGGGACGGGAGATGATCCTGATTCAGGCGGAGGAGATCCTGGCCAACAACCCGGGGAACTTCCAGGCGGCGATGGACCTCATCAACCAGGTCCGCACCAGCGTAGTGAGCGACCACACCGGGGAGGCCCTGCCGCCCGCGACCGCCTCCAACGCGACCGAGGCGTGGACCGCGCTCAAGCAGGAGCGCCGCGTCGAGCTGTGGTTCGACAACCGCCGTTTCGCCGACCTGCGCCGCTGGGGCCTTCAGTCAAGTCCCGGCGCAACGCCCATGGAGGACATGTCGGGGCGCAGCAACTGCTTCCCGGTCGGGGTCAGCGAGATCGACACCAACTCGAACCCTCTGAATCGCGTGAGCTGACTGAAGCCCGGGCGGGGGGCCCGCCGGGAGGTTTTGTGCGAACAGGTACGGTCGACGCCGGGCAGGACGTCATCTTCGACTGGAACCAGTTGTACAAGCGGGCTCCCCTCGCACCGGGCCGCTTCGACCTGGTGGACGAAACCCTGAGGGACGGTCTCCAGTCCCCTTCGGTAACCGATCCCACCATCGAGCAGAAGATCGAGCTCATCCACCTCATGGAGGACCTCGGCATCCGCATGGCGGATGTCGGGCTTCCCGGAGCGGGCAGGCGCGCGCGGGACGATGTCCGGGCCCTGGTGGAAGAGATCCGCGACAGCGGCATGAAGCTCAAGCCCATGTGCGCCGCCCGCACCATGGTCCGCGACGTGGAGCCGGTAGCCGACATTGCGCAGCGGACCGGGGTGCCGATGGAGGTCTACACCTTCATCGGCTCGAGTCCCATCCGCCTCTACGTCGAATCCTGGAGCGTCGACACGCTTCTGCGGCGCATCGACGAGACCGTGACCTTCGCCATGCGCGAAGGCCTCGACGTGTGTCTGGTCACGGAGGACACCACGCGATCGCGGCCGGACGTGCTGGATCCCATCTTTCGCGCCGCCGTCCGCCTGGGGGTGCGTCGCCTGTGTCTCTGCGACACCGTGGGACACGTCACCCCGGACGGCATGAAGAACCTGTTCGACTGGACTCACTCGCTCATCCGCGGCCTGGGCGAGCCGGTCGAACTGGACTGGCACGGCCACAACGACCGCGGCCTGGGGGTCACCAACGCCATCCTGGCCATCGAATACGGCGCCACCCGGGCCCATGGCACGGGTCTGGGCGTGGGCGAGCGGGTCGGAAACGCCTCCATCGACCAGATGCTCCTCAACCTCAAGCTGCTGGGCGAGTGGGACCACGACCTGTCGAAGCTCGGCCGCTACTGCCAGGCGGTGTCACGCTATTGCCGGGTGGACATCCACCCGAGCTACCCCATGGCCGGCCGCGACGCCTTCCGCACGGGCACAGGGGTGCACGCAGCGGCGATCATCAAGGCGCTGAAGCGAGGCGACCGCAACCTCGCCGACCGGGTGTACTCCGGCGTCCCGGCCAACTGGTTCGGGCGCGACCAGGAAATCGAGATCGGCCACATGAGCGGACTGTCGAACGTCAGCTACTGGCTGGCCTCGCGCCGCATTCCCGTCGACGACGAACTGTGTTCCGCGATTCTGGCGCGCGCGAAAGCGTCCAATCGCGTCCTGACCGACGAAGAGGTCATGGATATCGTGCGGGAGCACCGCAGCGATCCGGTGGAGGAAGCGATCGCGGAGGGTTAGAGAGCGGCCGTGCCGGCGATCACCCACCCAGCCGGAGCGACCACCCCGTCATGAATTCCGTGATGGGTCCGCCCGAGGTCCCCGCAGGTTCGCCCTCGATCGACAGGAGCAGCCCCACACCGAGCGCCGCGCCGACGGCCACCGAGACCCAGGTGCGGGTCCGGTCCAGTTCCCTGCGGGCGATGGCCTCGATGTCGGATACCGGGAGTGCAATCGGATCCGTCGTCACCGATCCCAGCTCCGGGAGCAGGTTGAGACGCCCGGCGTCCAGGTCGACCACGGTGCCTTCGACCTGCGTTCTCCTCTCCAGTTGCGCCGGGAGGCGGTCGACGGCCTGCTCGAACACGCGCAGCCGCACCGCTTCTCCCGGCGCCACGGTCTCCACCCCCACCTGGGTATAGGTGTAGCAGCCGGTCGCGAGCGGCAGCGCGAGCGCGAGCAACACCCGGAGTCCGCACTGCAGGCTCCGGCATCGGAAGGGCTGGACCGGGTTGCCGGGCTTCATGAGGAACACCTCGGGCGAGGGCTGCGGGGCGAAACGGGAGACAGCGCGCCTCCCAAGGTAATAGCGTGGTCGGGAGAAGTAACGTTGGATGTCGGAGCACCGGATCCGGACGGGCAACGCTTCGTGGCCAGCGGCTGTCCAAGAAACTGCACGACCGTGTACCGATCCGGGCAATCCCGACTGCGGGGCGCCCGACCAACATCACGCCCCAAAAGGAGCTGATCCCACGATGTCCCGATTGATCGCCCTTGCCTTCGCCCTCACACTGGCGTCCGTTCCCGCTACCAGGGCTTCGGCTCAGACTTCCTCCGACTTCTCGGCCGTCCTGGGCGCCTGGGAGATGACGCTCGAGACGCCGCGCGGCAGCGTGACCCAGACGCTGACCTTCGCCGCAGACGGCGACGCGCTCGCGGGCTCGGCCACGGCCCGCAACGGGACCATTCAACTTCAGAACGTCGCTTTCGAGGATGGCCGGATCACCTTCCAGGTCACGCGCACGTTGCGGAATCGGGAAATCACCCAGAGCTACAGCGCCACCATCGAAGGTGACCAGATGACAGGCACGGTCTCGGGAGCGCGCGGCGGAGACCGGGAGTTCACCGCGATGCGGCCCACCACCTGACCGCGTCCGGGCGCGCGCGACCGCCCATTTCGCGTTAGCATCCCCCACTGCATTGCTCCGCCGCCGCCTGGCTGGCGGTAAGGGGCGAGCGCAACCGGGATCCACCAACGCGGGAGGAAACCATGGCCGGGCTGTCGCGACGCGCGTTCGTGGGGACGGGGGCCGCCGGCGCGGCCGGGGCCTGGCTGACGGCGTGTGGGCAGAGTACGCCGCAGACCGATGACGGCGCCCTTCCCGCCCCACCGGACGACGCACCCCTCGCCCGTCCGGACGGGGTCGACGACCCCGCCTGGGCTCATGTACGGGCCGCCTTCGACCTTGAAGCAGGCACCGCCTACATGAACAACGCCGGCCTGGGCATGCCTCCCGGGAGCGTCGCGCGAGCGGTCGCCTACGGATACCAGACGGTCTCGCGCGAACCCCGGAGGGCCACAGGCGAACTCCGCGAACTCGTCGCCGGCCGGGTCCGTCCCGGGCTCGCGGCCTTCCTGGGCGCCGACGAGGGCGAGCTTTCCCTGACCCGCAACGCCACCGAGGCGCTTCACCTCAGCGCCGCCGGCTTCGACCTGCACCCGGGCGACGAAGTCGTCTTCACCACCCAGGAGCACCCGGCCGGCCGCCGCCCCTGGCAGCTGCGCGCCGCCCGCGACGGCATCGTGACCCGGGAGGTGTTCATCCCCAGCCCGCTTTCCGGCGCGGACGACGTGGTCGAGGCCTTCGAAGCCGCGCTCACTCCCCGCACCCGGGTCATTGCCTTCTGCCACGTTACCCGCGGCGGCCACCTCTATCCGGTCCGCAGGCTTGCGGCGCTAGCGCGCGAACGCGGGATCTTCTCGCACGTAGACGGCGCGCAAGCGGTGGGCATGTTCCCGATCAACCTTCACGATCTGGGGTGTGACACCTACTCGGCCAGCCTGCACAAATGGTTCCTGGGCCCCATGGGCACCGGCTTTCTTTACGTGCGCGCGGGCGCGAGAGAGCACATCCGCTCCGCCTTCGCATACGACGCCACGCCCGAGAACCCCGCGTTCGAGCCTCCCGGCACCAACGATCTGCCTGTTCGCGCCGCCCTGGCCGCCTCCCTGGCGTTCATCGAACAGGTGGGCATCGACGGCGTCGCAGCCCGCACGCGCTTCCTCTCCGATTACCTGAAGGAGCGCCTTGCCGACCTGCCGGGGGTTCGCCTCGTCAGCGGTGCAAACCCCGAGACCAGCGGACCCGCATCGACCATCTTCGAGATCGACGGCGTCGACGCCGTCGCCTCGGTGCCGATCGTCGCCGAGCGCGCCTCCATCCACATCGACGAGCACCGTCGCGACGGCCACGAGGCCATCCGCGTGTCCACGCACGTCTACAACACCACCGCGGAGATCGACCGCCTCATCGAAGCGCTCGCAGGCCTGCGGCCGGTGTAGCAGCCGACCTTGCTCAGGGCGCATCCGTCCCGGCCGTGATCTCCACCACCGGCCTCGCCAAGTCCTTCGGCGATCGAACGCTCTTCAGCAATGTCGCGCTGCGCCTCCAGCCCGGCGAGCGCTACGGGCTCGTGGGCGCCAACGGATCGGGGAAAACCACCCTTCTCAATATCCTGAGCGGCGATGTGGAACCATCCGAGGGCTCGGTCTCCATCCCGCGCGGACTCCGCCTCGGGGTGCTCCGCCAGGACCAGTTCGCCTACGAGGAAGAAGAAATCCTCCGCGTCGCCATGCGCGGGAACCCGGTGCTCTGGGAGGCGCTGGCGGCCCGCGAGGCGCTGCTCGCGCACGTGCAGGCGGGCGGGGAATTCGACGCGGACCGCTTCTCACGCCTCGAGGAGGTGGTCGAGCGCCACGACGGCTACACCGCGGAGGCCAGAGCCGCCGCCATCCTCGAGGGGCTGGGCCTTCCCGCTCGCTGCCACCGCGATCCGCTCTCCACGCTCTCCGGGGGATTCAGGCTGCGCGTGCTCCTCGCCCAGGTCCTGGCCGGCGCCCCCGACGCGCTCCTGCTCGACGAGCCCACCAACCACCTCGACATCCTCTCCATCCGCTGGCTCGAGAAGTTCATGCGCGACTTCAAGGGTCCGCTGGTGGTCATCTCTCACGATCACCGCTTCCTCGATAACGTCGTCACCCACATCCTGGACGTCGACTACGAAACGGTGATCGCCTATCCCGGGACCTACAGCGCCTTCCGGAAGAGCAAGAAGGCCGAACACGAACGGCGCGAGAAGGAGATCGTGCGCCGCGACCGGGAGATCGCACACCACCAGAAGTTCGTGGACCGCTTCCGCGCGAAGGCCAGCAAGGCCCGCCAGGCGCAGAGCAAGCTGAGGCTCATCGAGAAGAAGGCCGCGTCGCTCGAGACGCTCCCCGGCAGCTCCCGCCGCTATCCTGCGTTCCGGTTCGAGCCGGTCCGGGCCAGCGGACGCGAGGTGTTCGAAGCCAGAGGACTGCGCAAGTCCTTCGGCGACAACCAGGTTCTCCACGGCGTAGACTTCAGCGTCCGCCGCGGCGATCGCCTGGCCGTCCTCGGCCCCAACGGCATCGGCAAATCCACCCTGCTCAAGATCGCGCTCGGCGAAATGCCAGCCGACGCCGGATCCGTGCGCTGGGGATACGAGACCCACGTCGGTTACTTCGCCCAGGACCACGAGGAACAACTCGACGAACCCGGACGCACGGCCCAGGACTGGATATGGGACGCCTGCGCGGGCCGCGACATCGGCTACGTCCGCGCGCAGCTGGGTCTTGTGCTCTTCAGCGGAGACGACGCCGCCAAGCCCCTCTCGGCGCTGTCGGGAGGCGAAGCCGCCCGCCTGGTGTTCTGCCGCCTCGCCATCCAGCAGCCCAACGTGCTCGTCCTCGACGAACCCACCAACCACCTCGACCTGGAGTCCATCGAGGCACTGGTGGAAGCCCTGAAGGGATTCGCCGGCACGCTCATCTTCGTCTCCCACGACCGCTGGTTCGTCAGCCGCCTCGCGACCCGCATCCTCGAGATCACGCCGGGCGGCGTGCGCGACTATCCCGGCACCTACGACGAGTACGTCCACGCCAGCGGGGACGATCACCTGGATGTCGACACGGTGGTGCTCAAGGCGCGGCGGGAGAAGCGAAAAGACCGGGAAGCAGCCGCGCCGCCTCCCTGGAGGCAGCCCTCGGGCAAGCCCCGCGCGCCCGGCCCTGCTACCGAAGCACGGCGCGACCGCGCGCTCGCCCGGCTCGAAGTCATCGAGTCCCGGCTTGCCGAAATCGATGCAACCTTTGCCGACACGACCTTCTACCAGGGCTCCGATCCGGCGGGAATCCGGGAACTTCAGGCCGAGCGGGAACGGCTCGCCATGCAGGCCGAGCGCCTCACGGAGGAGTGGATGGCCCTCGAGGAGGAAATGGAAACGCGCTAATGGCGAAGCCCGGGGTTTCGCTGTAGAATCAAGGCTGCGGGGTTGTCTCCGCCCGGGTTGGCGTGTGTCCCGCAGGTACAGGCCTGCGGGCGGAGCATTTCGAGCATAGCCGCACTCGCCACGGGCGGGGGTCAGTCAGAGAAGCGGGGACGAGCGCATGAAAGCAATTGCATCGATGGCGATCGTGGCGGGCATCGGGTTGGCGGCTGCCGGCACCGGCGATTTCGGGAACGCCACCTCGACGATCCAGCCCGGCGACGCGGAGTACGGGGTCGCCCGGATGTTGGCGGACAATGCGTCCGGCGCCGCCGATCTGCCCGACGCCACCCTCACCGCAGTCGTTCAGCGCTACTGCCAGGTCTGCCACAACGACGCGCTGTTAACCGGCAACCTGTCCCTGGCCGGCTTCGACATCGACGACCTGGCCGCGCGCGCCGTGACCGTGGAGAAGATGATCCTCAAGCTGCGCGCCGGGATGATGCCCCCGCCGGGGATGCCCCGCCCCGTCGGCGACACGCTCGAGCTCCTGGTGTCCACGCTCGAGGATCGCATGGACGCCGCGATCGCGGCCAACCCCAATCCCGGCGCCCGTTCCTTCCAGCGCCTGAACCGCGCGGAATACGAGCGCTCGGTCAAGGACCTCCTCGATCTCGACATCGACGCGGGCGAATACCTCCCGCTCGACACCAAGAGCGCGAACTTCGACAACATCGCCGACGCCCAGATGCTCTCGCCCACCCTGCTGGAGGCCTACCTGAACGGGGCCAGCGGCATCGCCAGGCTGGCGCTGGGCGACGCCGCCGCCACCGCGAGCGAGACCCAGTACCAGGTGTCCCGCTGGGCCTCTCAGACCGAGCGGGTGGAGGGTGCTCCCTACGGAACCCGCGGCGGCATCAGCGTAGAGCACAACTTCCCCGCCGACGGCGAGTACGTCTTCCGGGTCTCGTTCCACCACGAAACCACCGGAACCCTGGTCGGCAACGGGCGCAACGCGCTGCTTACGGACGAATCTCCGGAGCAACTTGAGATTTCCGTCGACGGCGAGCGGGTGGCGGTCCTCGAACTCGACCGCTGGATGCACGTCTCCGACCCGAACGGCGTCGAGATGCGCACCGATCCGGTGTTCGTGCGCTCCGGCAACCACCGGGTGACCGCCGCCTTCCTGAAGTACGCGGAAGGCCCGGTGCAGGACCTGATCTCCCCGCACGACTGGTCGCTCGCGAGCACGGCCATCGCCGGCACCTACGGCCTGCTGGCGCTGCCGCACCTGCGCGACCTGGTCATCGGTGGCCCCTTCAACCCCACCGGGGTGTCGGAGACCGCCAGCCGCCGGGCCATCTTCACCTGCCGGCCCACGGAGCCCTCGGAGGAAACCGCCTGCGCGACCGAGATCATTTCCCGGCTTGGGCAGAAGGCGTTCCGAAGGCCGCTGGTCGACGAGGACATGATCGCGCTGATGGCGTTCTTCCGCACCGGCGCCCAGGAGGGCGGCTTCGAGGCGGGCATCGGCACGGCGCTCGAAGCCATCCTCGCGAGCCCGCACTTCGTCTTCCGGTTTGAAGAGCCGCCCTCGAGCACGCGCGCCGACGGAGGCTACCGGATACGCGACATCGACCTCGCCGCGCGCCTGTCGTTCTTCCTGTGGGGCACCGCGCCGGACGACGAGCTGATGGAGGAGGCCGTGGAAGGCCGGCTGTCGGATCCGGGGGTGCTCGACGCCCAGGTGACGCGCATGCTGGCCGACCCGCGCGCGGAGGCGCTGGGAACGCGCTTCGCCGCGCAGTGGCTGCGCCTGCAGGACCTGGAGAAGATCAACCCCAACGTTCGCCTGCAGCCCGATTTCTACCAGCAGCTGCGCGAGTCGATGTACCGCGAGACCGAACTGTTCTTCTACAACCTGGTTCGGGAGGACCGCAGCGTCTTCGACCTGTACAACGCGGACTACACCTTCGTGGACGAGCGGCTGGCACGGCACTACGGCATCCCGGATGTGGCAGGCGATCATTTCCGCCGGGTTGAGTACCCGGACGAAAACCGGCGTGGGCTTTTCGGCCACGGCAGCATTCTGACCC
>VYDD01000130.1:0-1145 GCA_009843625.1 Gammaproteobacteria bacterium
ATCCTCGACATCGTGCCGATCAACTTCGTGGGCGCGGCCGGAACCGGCGACATGCTGGCGATCATCTTCTTCTGCATCGTCTTCGGCGCAGCCATCACGACCCTGCCGGAACGCCCGCGCGTCATCATCACCGACATCTTCGACGCCTTCTTCAAGGCGATGATGGCGCTCACGTCCGGCATCATCAAGCTGCTGCCGATCGGCGTCCTGGCCCTCATCACGAGGATGGTGGGCACCACCGGATTCGACGCGTTCGGAACCCTGGCCATGTACATCGCGACGCTCGCCTCCGGGCTGACGATTCACCTCTTCATCACGCTGCCGCTCCTCCTGTACTTCGGAGGACGTCTGGCGTCCGGGCGCCCCATTTCGCCGATCATCCACTTCCGCAACATGCTCGAACCGCTTCTGGTCGCCTTCTCGACCAGTTCCTCGGGCGCGACACTTCCGGTGACGATCAAGACGGTGCGCGAGAAGGTGGGCGTTTCCAACAAGGTGTCGTCGTTCGTGCTGCCCATGGGCGCCACGGTGAACATGGACGGAACGGCGGTCTTCGAATGCGTCGGGGCGCTCTTCATCGCCCAGGCTCTGGGCGCCGACCTCAGCTTCATGACGCAGGCCACGGTCGTGCTGACGGCGCTTCTGGCTTCGATCGGAGCGGCTGCGGTGCCCTCGGCCGGCCTCGTGGTCATCTTCATCGTGCTGGAGGCCATCGGGCTTGGCGGGAACGCCGACGCGGCCCTGATCGTCGGGGCCATGCTCGCGATCGACCGCCCGCTGGACATGGCGCGGACGGCGGTCAACGTCTACAGCGATTCGTGCGGCGCCGCCATCATCGCGCGTTCGGAGGGCGAAGACCACGTGGATGCGCAGGTCGCCGTGGGATGAGGCCAGAGGCACCCGGGGCGGGCCCGCGCCGACTCCGCTAGCGCCGCTGCCCTCGTCTTCCGCCGCGGGGACTACGGGAGCGGGATGCCGGTCGGCAACCGATGCGACGGCGAGCTGCCCGGTTCCCGTCGGCAGTTCGCGGGTCCGGGTCGAGAGCGGCGCCTCCGGCTGCGGGCGCCTCGGGGCGCGAGCGGTCCTTTCGCCAGTTGGCGGACCGGCGGCTCGGGCCTCGGCCTCCCCCGCGAGCCCGGGCGAGG
>VYDD01000130.1:1155-14236 GCA_009843625.1 Gammaproteobacteria bacterium
ACGGGGTCCCCGCCGGCTGACGCGTCGCCCCGGAGCGCGCGCGCGATGTCTGCGGATGGCGGTCTGTTCGCCGTTCCCTTCTTCGGCTGCGGATCCAACCACCTCCACGGGCGCGGAATCACCCGCCGGAGGCTCGTTGTCTCCGCCAACCTGCGCGGGCACGGGTTCCTTGCGAGCTGGCGTCGGCGGTGCCTGGGGCCGGGTGAGTTTCCGGTCCAGCGCGCCGATGAAGGTGCCGATCAGCCTCGTGTTGCTGCCGAAGTCCCCCAGCCCCTTGGAGCGCGAAGTCGAACGAACATCCACCCGCGTCTGCGCCTGCACGTCGAGTCCGATGCGGATCACCACGTCGCTCGCGCGGCGGGAAAGGCGCCCCCGCGTCAGGGCGTGGATGACGCCTTCCTCCTCGTCCCACCAGCGGGCATGCCAGCGCGGCAGTTCACCGCGAACGAGGTCGAGCACGGCTTCCCATACCTGAGCGAAGGGAATGGCGTAGGTCCGGCCCACGAGACGCGGATCGGTGGCGTCGGCCGACGTTCGGGAAGTCGTCGCCACAAGCGCGCGCTTGAGACGATCGGTAAAAGAGAGTTCCTGGCTCAGCCTGTCCCCCCTGGGAGGCCCGGTTGGCGAAACAGAGGCAACTCGCAACGCCTAATCTTACGCTGGAGCGCGTCTGATTTCCATTCTGCCGGCTAATATCCACGAAATGCCGCAAACTTCACACTGCGCCACTGCATGAAAGCCGTCATTCCGCTTGCGGGCAAGGGAACGAGGTTGCGGCCCCACACCCACCTCCTGCCCAAGCCGCTGGTGCGTGTGGCCGGGAGACCGGTCCTCGCCCATCTGCTCGACGACCTGTTGCGCTTCGGGGTCACGGAGATGGTGTTCATCGTCGGCCATCTCGACGAAGTCATCCGCCGGTACATGGCAGAGGCGTATCCGGACCTGCCCGTCCACTACGTCGTCCAGGCCGTGCAGGACGGAACCGCGGGGGCGGTCAAGCTGGCGCAGCCGTACGCGGACGGCGAGCTGCTGATCCTGTTCGCCGATACCCTGTTCGAGGCCGACCTGTCGCCGGCGCGAACGCTCTCTCCGGAATGGAGCGCGGTCATCTGGACGAGGGAGGTCGAGGACTACTGGAAGTACGGCGTCGTCGTAACCGGCGCCGACGGTGCCATGACGCGCATCGTGGAGAAGCCGGAGCAGCCCGTCTCCCGCCTCGCCAACATCGGCCTCTACCACATCCGCGATTCCGCCCTGCTCTTCGAAGGGATCGACCATGTGCTGGCCTCGCCTGCGGGCGCGTCGGGGGAGTACTACCTGACGGACGCCTTCCAGTACATGGTTGACCGCGGCGCGCGCATCCGCACGGCACCGGTGGACTCGTGGCACGACTGCGGCAGTCCCGAGGGCTTGCTGGGGACCAACCGCCATCTGCTGGAAAGGGGCGGCGCGGCGGTGTCGGTCGCGGCGCGGCTGCGCGATTGCTCGCTCGCGGAACCCGTGCTGGTGGAGGCGGATGTGGTCGCCGAAGGGAGCGTTCTCGGTCCCAACGTCACGCTGGAGCGGGGGGCGCGAGTGGTCGGCAGCAGGCTGACGAACACCATCGTGGGCGCCGGCGCCCGCGTGGAGGGAGCGCGCCTGCACGGGTCGCTGGTGGGCGCGGGAGCGGTTGTGTGGGGTGTGGAGGGAAGGGTGAACGTGTCGGACCATTCGGTGGTCGAGGCGATGGGGGCGAACGAAGGCCCCTAGTCAGGGCCGATCCTTCTCACCACCACCTCTCCCGCGGGGTCCTGCGCCAGCACCAGGTCGGCGGGTACGCCCGGACCGATCCGCGCGCTTCCGTCCGGAGCGCCATGCCCTTCGCCGGCAATAACGAAGAGTCCGCTGGCCGCCACCGTTTCATGGGCTTCCCGGTCCGCAAGGTCGCCCACCTCCACTATGGTGGGGCCCGACCGCGTCAGCGGGTCGTCGTACTCGATGAGCACGTCCGCCGCCGTCGGCGGAAGACCCGGTGCGATCAGCGTGCCCCTAGCCAGCAGGAGGTCGCTCACCATGCGCCCGTTCGGAGGCAGCCCGTCGTAGAGGGCGAGGTCGACCTGCTCGTAACTGCCGTCGGCGATCGACGCCAAGGCGGACAGAATCCCGACGAAGTTCACCATGCGCAGATGCTGCTTCTGCGGATCATCCGGCCATCCGCCGGACTCCAGCAGAATCGTGCTCGTGCCCCAGGCTCCCATCAGGTCGCCAAAGGCCCGCGGGTTGAAGGCATCGTCGTAACGGGTGACGTGCCCGCCCACCAGCGGCTCGATCGCCCGGCGCACCACCCCGCACACGCGCATCGCCGCGCGCCGCCGCTCGCTGACTTCGGGTTGGTCGTTGTAGGCGGGCGCCAGGAGCGCGATGGCCGCCATGCGGCCGGAGTCCCCGACGCGAAAACGGGGGCTCTGGTCGTGCAGGTTGAAGCCGAAGGCGGGCCGTATCCGGTCGTGCACAGCCTTGAGCGCGCGTCCTTCCGGGGTGGCGAGGCGTCGGGCATCCCGATTGATATCGATCCCGACCGCGTTGTGTCGTTGAAAGCGGGCCGCGCCGTCGGGGTTGAGCATGGGAACGAAATAGAGGCGCAGGCGGCGGGACAGCGTCCGAACCAGAGCGTGTTCCGGATGCCGCCCCAGGAACGAGCAGATGTCCGCCAGCGCCATGGTCGCGGTGCTCTCGTCCCCGTGCATCTGGGACCAGGCGAGCACCGCCATCTCGCCCTCGCCAAACGACACCATGCGGAGGGGTCGGTCCTCGGCGCTCTCGCCCACCCTCTCGCACGCCAGCGCCGGGCTGCTGGCGAGGATGGGGTCGAGTATGGTCCAGTAGGTCTCTGGACCGAAGCGTCGCTGGTCGAGCCCGCTTGCGCGCACGATTTCATGGAGGGCGCGCAGCTCCGTGGTGAGTTTCGGCAACGGCTGGGCTCTTGGAAGTCGGTTCTCGATAGGGGAGATGCCGGGGCTGACCCGTAGGTTGTCGAACCGCATGGGCAGAATAATGGCGGCAGCTTCGCCGCGGTGTCCAGGCGAGAGCGGGGTCGCGGCCCGTGCGCTGGTCACGGTCCTCTCCTACCGCCCCGCCCGATAGTTGGGAGAAACATCTGACGCCTACTTGGCAGAGCTGGCAGAACGGGCGCAATATCATGACTTGGCGTCATTCTAGCGGCGAGATTGCCACGGGCCCCGGAATGGGCACCATCGGAGGAAACATGCGTCTCCTGGTTTCCGCGATTGCGTTGTTCCTTTGCGTCCCGGTGTCGATGCGTGCGCAGGCTGCGTGTCCGGTGCCATGGCAGTTGGATGAGGTCCTGCGGATCGGCTCTTTCGAAAGCGCAGACCTTGTTACCCGGGTCACGGATCTTGCGGTCGGGCCTGATGGCGCCCTCTACGTCGCCCAGGCTCAGGTGCCCGCAATTACGGTCTTCTCCCTTGATGGTCGGGTGCTTCGTCGGATCGGCCGCGCAGGCCAGGGACCGGGTGACATCCAGCTTGTGGCCACGGGCGTGGGCTGGATCGAAGACACGCTCTGGATAGCCGACTTCGGGCGGATCCAGTTGTTTACGACCAACGAACGCGTACCGGACCGGGTCATCCAGTTCAACCTGCCCATGCCCGACGAAGGAACACGTTTGACCCCGGGACGTTTGCTCGCGGACGGTAGTCTCATCGGTGCGCGTGGCATCACCGACTGGAGGACCTGGTTGTCCCGCGGAGCCAGTCGCGGGCTTGCGCTACGCCGCCTCTCACTATCCGGAGAGGTCCTTGACACGATCGCCGCGATCGATTGGTCGGACAACGCCGTAGAGTACGAGAGAGATCCCGGTCGGCTGTGGCCTGCCCTGCACCCGCTCAAGGAACTGCCCTCCATCGGGCTCCAGGAATACCTGACAGCACTCAGGCCTGACGGCTCTGCGATTGTACAGATTGGGAGAGTGGATGAAAGCGGAACTCCACCGACGTTTGACATTCTGGCGATCTCGATCAGTGGAGACACGCTCGTGCAGCGAGCGGTCGAATACGAACCCCGCGAAGTCACATCTGCGATGGAGCGCCGCCTTGCCGAGGAAACAGCCGGATGGAGGGCCGGAGACTACACAGCCCCGGACCCGATTCTTCCGACGAGTGAAATAGTCCTCGAGCGTAGGCGTCGTGCCGTTCTCAGGGCGTTCTGGGTTCCGGAGTACCACCCCCCCGTCAGGCAGGTGGTGGCTGGAACGGACGGGACGATCTGGTTGCTCCGGGAAATGCGGGAGGACCGCGTCGACGTGTGGGAGATCTACGATTCGGATGGAAGGCTCGAGGGTACGGTCGAGATTGGACAGGGGCGCAGTTCCCTGAGGCAGTGGTATCCTCGTCTCGCTATCGCCCTCGCGAGCCGTGACGAGGTCTGGGGTACCACATTCGACGAATATGAGGTCCCGTACATTCACCGGTACCGCGTTGATAGAACGTGCGCGCCCTAGATCTGCGACTGCCTATGACGTCGGTGTGCTGGATGATGGCCCTGACAACCCGTGGACAGCCGAGGACGGTCGAAGCGCCGGTCAAGCCATCGGCGGCTCTCCCCCGGTCGGGTTCCAGCTCCAGTTCGACAAACAGCTCCTGAGCGCGGAGCCGGGATCAATACAGTAGATACCGCTCTCGAACCCGCAGGAACTCCTCCAGCTCCGGCTGCCACGCAGCGCGCACCTCCTGCAGGGAGGCCCCTGCCTCGACCGCCAGCCGCAGGCGGTCGGTACCCGCGAGCCGGTCGAAGGCGGCTTCGCGCCAACCCCACCGGTCGCCGGAGAGCGCCGCAGCTTCGATGAGCGCGGCCACGGCGGCCTCGGTGGGATCGTACCCCGGCTCGCTCGCGACCAGCCGCACGCCTTCCACCTCGACTCCGCCGTGCTTGCCGTCGCCGGGGTTTTCCGGCACGAAGCGAACCGCCTCGAAGCGCACACCGGCGAGGCCATAGCCGTTCAGGTTCGCGGCCAGCGCCTCCCCGTCCAGCCAGGGGGCTCCGATCTGCTGAAAGGCGATGGGCGTGCCCCGGCCCACGGACAGGTTGGTCCCTTCGAACAGGCAGGTTCCCGGATAGTGGCGGGCGCTCTCCACCGAAGGCATGTTCGGCGAAGGCGCCACCCAGGGAAGCTCGGTGTCCGGGAACCAGTCGCCCCGGCTCCATCCCGACAGGGGTGCCACGGCGAGTTCCGCCTCCACCCCGAACTCGCCCCGGAAAAGGCGCGCCAGCTCGCCGGGCGTCATCCCGTGGCGCATGGGGATGGGGTACATGCCCACGAAGGACGCGAACGCGGGGTCCAGCACGTTTCCCTGCACTTCGACGCCCCCGATCGGATTGGGCCGGTCCAGCACCACGAAGGGAATCCCGGCCTCTCCGGCCGCCTCCATCGCAAGCGCCATGGTGTAGACGTAGGTGTAGTAGCGGGCCCCGATGTCCTGGATGTCGAAGAGGAGCACTTCGACGCCTTCCAGCATCTCCGGCGTCGGTTTGCGGGTCGCGTCGTAGAGGGAATGGATCGGCAGCCCGGTGCGCGGGTCCGTCCCGCTGTCGACGAGTTCGCCGGCTTCGGCGTCGCCCCGGATGCCATGCTCGGGAGAATAGAGCGCGACCAGCTCCACACGCTCGTCCCCGTGCAGCAGGTCGATGCTGGAGACGCCCTGGCGGTCGATGCCCGTGTGGTTGGTGACCAGCCCGGCGCGGCGACCTTCCACCAGGTGGATCGAGTCCGCGAGCAGAACCTCGATGCCGGGGCGGGTTTCGCCGGCCACCTGCGCGGCGATGCCGCCGGAAGCGTCCGCGGCCGGATCGCCCCCTCCGCGCACGATCAGATTGGCGCCGAGGAGGATCGCGCCCACGGCGACCAGGCCGGCGCCGACCCGCGATTGTCGCATCCTTGCGGAAACCATTACTTTGCGCCAGTCCTCGATTCCAGCAGTCCCATGGGTGGTCGGCGGGCTGTCAACTTCGTCCGGGGGGAAGAAGTCGTCAACCGGTGCTTGCGCTGAATAGTCGGGCGACGTCAGGTTCGCGCCTCGCGCCGCCCCTACGCACGGCGGGTCTCGCCTCCCTCCTGGCGCTCGTTCCGATCGTTGTCTCCTGCGGCACCGCGCCGTCGAGCCGCGGGTTGCCCGAGCCGTCCGCGCCGACGGAGGCCCCGGTCCCGGATGCAACCCCTCCGGCTGGCAACACCGCTCCTCCTCCGGTCGACCGACCGGCTCCGGCTCCCCCGCCTTCACGCCCGGCCCGAGTCGCCGACGAAACATCGACACCGAGTCCTGCGGCCTCCGCGGAAGCGCTCGGCGTCTGGGCGTCCTCCGTCCTGGAGTCGATGACCGTTGAGGAGAAGGCGGGCCAACTGCTCATGCCGTGGATGCTCGGCGACTTCGCGCCCGCGGGCTCCGAGGACTTCGAGCGCATGGCCGAGGCGGTACGCGATGACGGGGTCGGGGGCGTGATCGTGTCGGTGGGCTCTCCATCGGAGGTGGCCGCCAAGATCAACAACCTGCAGTCGCTCGCGAAGTACCCGCTCCTGGTTGGAGCGGACCTGGAGAGCGGGGCCGGCTACCGCATGCGCGGGGCGGTCTACCTGCCCAACGACATCGAGTTGGGCGGCGCCACCCTGTTCCCGTCGCTCATGGCGGTGGGCGCCACGGGCGACGACAGTCTGGCCTGGGAGATGGGCCGCGTCACCGCCGTCGAAGCGCGCGCCGTGGGCGTCCACCTCCCCTTCGCACCGGTGCTGGACGTCAACAACAACCCGGACAACCCGGTCATCGCCACCCGCTCCTTCGGCGAGGACCCCGCGGAAGTGGCCCGGCTCGGCTCGGCCTTCGTGCGCGGACTCCAGGAGCACGGCGCGATCGCGACCGGCAAGCACTTCCCGGGCCACGGCGACACCGGGGTGGATTCCCATGTGGACCTCCCGGTGATCCGCGTGGACCGCGAGCGACTGGACCGCGTCGAACTGCGTCCCTTCCGCGCGGCGGTCGATGCCGGCATGGGCGCCGTCATGAGCGCGCACGTCTCCATCCCCTCCGTCACCGGCTCCGTCTCGATGCCCAGCACCCTCTCCCCCGCGGTCCTCTCAGACCTGCTGCGCGGAGAAATGGGATTCGAGGGGCTGATCGTGACCGACGCCATGAACATGGCCGCGATCACGCGCCGGTTCGGGGCCCGCGACGCGGTCGTGCGCGCACTGGAGGCCGGCGCCGACATCATCCTCATGCCCGAAGACCCCCGCGCGGCGCGCGAGAGCCTGGTCGCCGCGGTGCGCTCGGGCCGCGTCAGCGAAGCGCGCCTGGACCGCTCGGTGGCCCGCATCCTCGAGCTGAAGGAGCGCATGGGGCTCGATCGCGAGCGCTACACGGACATCTTCGGGATCCATCGCAAAGTCGGGATCCCGGAGCATGTCGAGCGGGCGACGGAGATCGCCGAGGCATCCATCACCCTCCTCCGCAACGACCGCAACCTGCTCTCGCTTCGCGGAACCCGCACCGCGAACGTCCTCTCCGTCACCTACCGCGCTCGCAACAACCTGCTCGCCGGACGCTATTTTAATACTCGCGTGCGCGAGACCTACCGCCGGCTGCGCACGGCGTACCTGGACTCGGGCATCGCCGACAGCGAGTACGATCGTCTGCTCGCGCGCGCCTCCCGCTCCGACCTGGTCATCGTATCCGCGTACGTGGCCGCGGCCCGCACCGACGGCAGGCCGAACCTGCCCGAGCCCCTGTCGGATTTCGTCGAGACCCTGGCGGAGCGGCGCGTGCCGCACATCGTCATCTCCTTCGGCAACCCCTACCTGCTCTCCGACGTCCCCGAAGCCCAGGCCTATATGCTGGCCTGGAGCGCATCGGAGGTCAGCCAGATCGCCGCCGCCCGTGCGCTCTTCGGGGAGATCCCCATCCGCGGGCGCACGCCCACCGGGCTCCCGTCGCTCTTCGATATCGGAGACGGGATCCAGCTCCCCGTCAGGGGCCGGTGAGGGGCGTGAGGCACGCCAGGCGGCTTCGTCCCGCGGGGCCGCCTCCAGGACGGGTCGGGATGGCCGTCCCGTGGCTGTGGCCGGCGGCGTTGCTCCTCATGCTTGCCGTCGGGGCAGCCTGCGACGGCCCGGCTCGGGATTCCGGCGGAGCGGAGGGATCGTCTGCGGCCCTCTATTACGATGAACTCGATGGCCGGGCGAGTACATGGGTGGATGAGACGCTCGCTTCGCTTTCCCTGCGCGAGCGCATCGCGCAGCTCGTGGTTCCCTGGATCCCCGGCGCGTACGCCTCGTCGAGCGACGCCAGCTTCCGCACGCTCGAGCGTTGGGTGACGGAGGAGGGCATCGGAGGCGTCGTCATCTCGATCGGCTCGCCCCACTCCTACGCCTCGCTGCTGAACCGCCTCCAGAACGCCGCCCGCGTCCCGCTGCTGGTCACGGCGGATTTCGAGAACGGGGGTCCGGGGATGCGCGTCAACCACTCCTACGCGCTTCCCACCCTGCTCCCGCAGGGCGGAGGCACCAGCTTCCCGCCCACGATGGCCTTCGGCGCCATCGGCGACCCGGCCTTCGCCCACGAATACGGGCGCATCACGGCGGTGGAGGCGCGCGCGCTCGGCGTGCACCTGAACTTCGCCCCGGTTCTCGACGTCAACTCCAATCCCGAGAACCCCATCATCAACACCCGTGCCTTCGGAGAGGACCCCGAGGCGGTGGCGCGGCTGGGGACGGCGTACATCGAGGGTGCGCGAGAGGGCGGCGTGCTCACCACGGCGAAGCACTTTCCGGGTCACGGCGACACCCGCACCGACTCGCACATCGAACTGCCGGTGGTGACCGCGGACAGGGAGCGCCTGGAGGCGATGGAGCTGGTGCCGTTCCGGCGGGCCGTGTCCGCCGGCGTGGATGCGGTGATGACGGCGCACGTCGCGGTGCCCGGCATCCTGGGGAGCGATGTGCCGGCGACGCTGTCGCCGTACTTCCTCACGGAGCTCCTGCGCGAGGACATGGAGTTCGATGGCCTGATCTTCACGGATGCGCTGAGGATGGGCGCGATTTCGCGCGGGTACGGGGCCGGGGAAGCGGCGGTGCTGGCCCTTGAGGCGGGCTCGGACGTGCTCCTTGTGCCCGAGGATGTGGGTGAGGCCATCGACGCAGTGGAGGTCGCGGTGCGCACGGACCGGGTGGCCCGCGAGCGCATCGACCGGTCGGTGCGGCTGCTGCTGGCCGCCAAGGCGCGCGTGGGGCTTCACGAGCGCCGCACCGTCGACCTGGCGGCCGTGCCCGAGGTGGCGGGCTCCGCCGGGCACCTGACCTTCGCCGACCTCGCCGCCGAGCGCTCCGTCACCCTGGTGCGCGACCGCGGCGGCCTGGTGCCGCTCCCCGCCGATGCCCGCGGCCGGGTGGTGAGCGTCACCTACGCCCGCGACCAGGACCTGATCGCCGGCATCGAGTTCAACCGGGTGGCGGCGCACTTCGTGGACGCGTTGGTGAGCCGCCGCCTCGACGAGGGATCGGATGCGGCGGCGTACCAGGCGGTGCAGGACGCCGCGCGCGATGCGGACGTGGTGCTCCTGAACGTGTACGTGCCTCCGTTCGCGGGAGCGGGCTCGGTCGCGGTCCCGGATGCGCTGCGCGAGATGGTGCGCGAGCTGTCCGCGCGCGGTGCGGTGGTGGTCTCCTCCTTCGGAAATCCCTACTCGCTGAGCGCATTCGAGGACCTGGGCAGCTACCTCATCGCCTGGGGCAGCCACGAGGTCTCGCAGCGCGCCGGCGCCTTCGCGCTCATGGGAGCCACTGAGATCTCCGGCACGCTCCCCATCAGCATTCCGCCCGACCACGCGGCGGGGGACGGGCTCCGGAGGGAAGCGCTCCCGGAGCCGGCGGCGATCCGGGAGGCCGTGATGGCGGTGCCGTCGTGGGTCGTGCAGCCGCTGGAATTCGTGACCGCCGCGCGCACCGCGGACGACGACCAGGAGGCACAGGGGCAGATCAGCCCGCTCGAGGGCGACCCCGCGGCCGCGGGCATGTCGGCGGCCGTCCTGGAGGCGCTCGACCGCCGCATCCTCGACGCCATCACCGACTCGGCCAGCCCGGGCGCGGCGCTCGCCGTCGTGCGCCACGGCCAACTGGTGCGCCTGCGCGGCTACGGCCGCCTGGACTGGGATCCCGCGTCCGCGCCCGCCACCCCTTCCTCCATCTACGACATGGCTTCGGTCACCAAGGTGATGGGCACCACCACGGCCGCGATGATCCTTGTGGACGAGGGCCGCCTCGACCTGGACGCCCCCGTGGTGCGCTACCTCCCGTGGTGGTCGGCGGGCGACCCGCGCAAGGAGGCGGTCACCGTGCGCCAGTTGCTGCTGCACCGGGGCGGGCTGCCTCCCTTCCGCCGCTTCTTCCTGGAGATGGAGGGCGTGGAGGCCTACCAGCAGGCCATCGCCGAGCTGCCCCTCGACTACACGCCGGGCGACAGCACGGTGTATTCGGACATCGGCATGATGACCGTGGCGTGGGCGATCGAGGAGATCACCGGCCAGCCGCTGGACCGCTTCCTGGACGAGCGCGTGTGGGCGCCGCTCGGCATGCAGGACACCGGCTTCAGCCCCGACTCGGCGCTGCACGGGCGTGTGGCCCCCACCGAGATCGACGCCGACTACCGGGGCGTCCACGTGCGCGGGGTGGTGCACGACGAGAACGCGTACGCCGTGGGGGGCGTAGCCGGCCACGCCGGTCTGTTCTCCTCGGCGCGCGACATCGCCGTCTACGCCGCCATGATGCTGGCCGGAGGCAGCGCCGGCGCCTGCGACCGTTCGCCGGCCATCGCCTGCAGCGCTCCCCGATCCGGGACGGTACGCGTCGTCGAGTCTGCGACGGTGGACGGCTTCACCCGCCGTCACGACGCCGGCGCGAGCCGCGCCACCGGCTGGGACACCCCCTCCGGCAACTCCTCGGCGGGACGCTTCTTCACCGGGCGCGCCTTCGGCCACACCGGCTTCACCGGCCCCTCCGTGTGGATCGACCCCGAACTCGACCTTGCCGTGGTGCTGCTCCTGAACCGGGTCAACCCCACCCGCGACAACAGCCGGCACGTCCCGCTGCGCCGGGAGATCCACGACCTCGCCGCGCAGGCCGTCACCGACCTCGACATCGAGCTTCGGCCGCCTTCGTGATCCTCCGCGACCGGCTCACGGGGGTGCATTGAACGGCTTCGGGGGCGTCGACCTGGCCGTGCTGGTGGCCTACCTGGCCGCCACCACCGCCTGGGGCGCCTGGCTGGGCCGCCGCCAGCGGGGCGGGTCGGACTACTTCCTGGGCAACCGAAGGCTGCCCTGGGGGGCGGTGCTGCTGTCGGTGGTGGCCACCGAGACCAGCACGCTGACGTTCCTCTCCATCCCCGGGGTCGCGTACCTGGGCACTCTGGGATTCCTGCAGCTCACCTTCGGATACCTGGCGGGCCGGCTGGTGGTCGCGTCCCTGCTGCTGCCCGCCTACTACCGGGGCGAGCTCAAGACCGCCTATGCCCTCCTGGGCGCCCGCTTCGGCAGCGGGGTGCGGCGCCTCACCTCGGCGATCTTCATGGTGACCCGGCTCCTCGCCGATTCCGTGCGCCTCTTCGCCACCGCCATCCCGCTCGCGCTGGTGACCGGCTGGCCCTACCCGCTCTCCATCCTGGTGATCGGCGCGCTCACGGTGGTCTACACCTACTTCGGCGGCATCAAGGCGGTGGTCTGGGTGGATGCGGTGCAGATGGCGCTCTACCTGCTGGGCGCGGCCATCGCCGTCGTCGTGCTCCAGGGGCTGGTTGATGGGGGATGGGGGGCGATCCTGTCGCAGGCGGGAGCGGCAGGCAAGCTCCGCATCGTGGATCTGTCCCTCGACTTCTCGATCCCCTACACGCTGTGGGCGGGGCTGCTGGGCGGTGGCTTCCTGGCGATGGCCTCCCATGGCACCGACCAGCTCATCGTGCAGCGACTGCTCACCTGCAAGGACCTGGCGGCCAGCCGCAGGGCCCTCATCGGGAGCGGCGTCGCGGTGGTGGGGCAGTTCGCCGTCTTCCTGCTGGTGGGGCTCGGCCTGTGGGCCTTCTACGAGAACCGCGCCTTCGCTGCCTCGGACGAGATCTTCGCGCGCTTCATCGTCGAGGAGCTTCCCCCCGGGGTCACCGGGCTGCTGATTGCGGGCGTGTTCGCGGCGGCGATGTCGTCCCTCTCCTCGTCCATCAACTCGCTTGCATCCTCCTCCGCCTACGACTTCTGGGCCCCCGCCCGCGGCATCGACGACGACGCGCGCATCCTGAGGGCCGGCAAGCTCTTCACCCTGGTCTGGGCCGGGCTGCTGGTCGGGGGCGCGATCCTGTTCATCCCGCTGAGCGCCGGCACAAGTGCGGTGGAGGTCGCCCTCGCGGTCGCTTCGCTGGTCTACGGCGGGCTGCTGGGGGCCTTCGCGCTGGGAGTGTTGTCGCGCCGCGCCACTGCGGGGGGAACGGCGGCCGGCATGGTGACCGGCATCGGCGCGGTTACGGCCATCTGGATCCTGGCGCCCGACCGGGTGGCGTGGCCCTGGTTCGTGCTCATCGGCACGGCGATCACGGTGGTGGTGGGGATGGCAGTGAGTGGGGCGCGGTCGCGGTCGCCCGCCGACGCTCCCCGCCCGTGACCGGACCGTACGTCGCGGGCGTCGATGGGGGCGGCACCCGCACCCGCGTCCTGCTCCTCGCCCGCGACGGCGCGACCGCCGGTCGTGCCGAAGGCCCCGCCGCCCTGGTGCGTCCCGACCGCCCCGCCGCCGCGGCCCGGGTGGTCGCCGACACCGTCCGCCGCGCGGCCGACGCGGCCGGGGTGGCCCTGCCGCTCCCGGCGCTCTGGGCGGGACTGGCCGGCGCCGGCCAGCCGCGCGTGCGACGCGCCCTGGAAGCAGTCCTCCGAAACGAACGGATCGCGCGCGCGGTACGGGTCGGCACCGACGTAGAGGCTGCCTTCCACGACGCCTTCGGCGGCGGCCCGGGCATCGTGGTGGTGGCCGGCACCGGCTCGGTGGTGCTGGGGGCGGCGGTAG
>VYDD01000107.1:0-1979 GCA_009843625.1 Gammaproteobacteria bacterium
AGAACGACAAGCGTAAGCGTGAGCGCGAACCGTCCCGCGAAGCGTTTCAGGAAGACCTTCATGCGGATTCCGGGAGTCCGTGCACGGCCCCTACATGTTCCGCCGGTACTGCCCGCCCACCTCGTACAGCACGCCCGTGATCTGCCCCAGCGTGCACACCTTGCAGGCCTCCATGAGCGCCGCGAAGGTGTTTCCGCCCGCCAGCGCCACCCGCCTCAGCTCGTCGAGCGCGGCGTCGGCACGGCCCCGGTTACGCGCCCTGAAGGCCCGATTGGACGCGATGGCGTAGTCCTTCTCTTCGGGGTTGGCGCGGATGACCTCGTCGGGAACCCGGGTGGGCGATCCCTCCGGCCCCAAGAAAGTGTTCACCCCCACGATGGGCAGCTCCCCGCTGTGCTTGCGCGACTCGTACTCGAGCGATTCGTCCTGGATGCGGCCGCGCTGGTACATGCGCTCCATCGCCCCGAGCACGCCTCCGCGCTCCGACAGCCGCAGGAACTCGCGCATCACCGCCTCCTCCACCAGGTCGGTCAGCTCCTCGATGATGAACGAGCCCTGCAGCGGGTTCTCGTTCCTCGACAGCCCCAGCTCCCTGCTGATGACAAGCTGAATCGCCAGTGCACGGCGCACGCTCTCCTCGGTCGGCGTGGTGATCGCCTCGTCGTAGGCGTTGGTGTGCAGCGAGTTGCAGTTGTCGCAGAGGGCGTAGAGGGCCTGCAGCGTGGTGCGGATGTCGTTGAAGGCGATCTCCTGCGCGTACAGGCTGCGTCCCGAGGTCTGAATGTGATACTTGAGCCTCTGCGAGCGGGCGTTGGCGCCGTACACGTGCTTCATCGCCTTCGCCCAGATACGGCGCGCAACCCTCCCCAGGACCACGTATTCCGGGTCCATGCCGTTGGAGAAGAAGAACGACAGGTTGGGCGCGAAGTCGTCGACGCGCATCCCGCGCGAGCGGTAGTACTCGACGTAGGTGAAGCCGTTGGCGAGGGTGAGCGCGAGCTGGGTGACGGGGTTGGCGCCGGCTTCCGCGATGTGGTATCCCGAGATCGACACCGAGTAGAAGTTCCGCACCCCTTCGTCGATGAAGTACTGCTGGATGTCGCCCATTAGCCGGAGCGCCAGCTCGATGGAGAAGATGCAGGTGTTCTGGGCCTGGTCCTCCTTGAGGATGTCGGCCTGGACGGTGCCGCGGACCACGGCGAGGGTCTCGCGCCGGATGCGCTCGTAGATGTCGGCCGGAAGGACTTCGTCGCCGCTCACGCCGAGCAGCATCAGGCCGAGGCCGTCGTTGCCCTCCGGAAGGGCGCCCTGGTAGCGGGGACGTTCCACGCCGCGCTCGCGGTAGAGAGCCTGGATGCGATCCTCGACTTCGGCCTCGAGACCGTCTTCGCGGATGTGGAGTTCGCACTGCTGGTCGATGGCCGCGTTCAGGAAGAAACCGAGCAGCATGGGCGCGGGCCCGTTGATGGTCATGGACACGCTGGTGGAAGGGTCGGCGAGGTTGAAGCCGGAGTAGAGCTTCTTGGCGTCGTCGACCGAGGCCACGCTCACGCCCGAGTTGCCCACCTTGCCGTAGATGTCCATGCGCTCGTCCGGATCCTCGCCGTAGAGCGTCACAGAGTCGAAGGCGGTGGAGAGCCGGTTGGCCAAGCTGGCGCGGCTGAGGAAGTGGAAGCGCCGGTTGGTGCGCTCGGGGCCGCCCTCGCCGGCGAACATGCGCTGCGGATGCTCCTCCAGCCGCCGCAGGGGGAAAACCGCGGCGGTGTAGGGAAACGCCCCCGGCACGTTCTCGGTGAGCCGCCAGCGCAGCACCTCTCCCCAGTCGCGGAAGCGGGGCAGCACCACCCGCGGGATGCGCGAGCCGGCGAGCGATTCGCTGAAGAGGCTCCGCTCCACGGTCCGCCCGCGAACCTCATAGGCGTAGGTGTCGGCCTGGTAGCGGCGCTGCACCTCCGGCCATTCCTCGAGCAGGGCCAGGC
>VYDD01000107.1:1989-14234 GCA_009843625.1 Gammaproteobacteria bacterium
CGTCCGGGTCGGTCCGCAGCAGCCGGATCGCCCCGTGCAGTTGCTACAGCTGGCGGGCCAGCGCGGCCTGTTCGTCGACGCGGCGGCCGTAGTTGCGGCCCGCCTCCACGATCTCGGCCAGGTAGCGGGTGCGCTCGGGCGGGATCGGCGTGTGCTCCGCGCGGTCGTCGTCGACGGGGTCGCGTTCGGTCGCGAGCGCCGCGCCCGTCTTGCGCCGCAACTGGTCGAGGAGGGCCAGGTACAGGCGGTTCACGCTGGCGTCGTTGAAACGCGAGGCCACCGTGCCGTACACCGGGAGCGCCGCGTCGGGCACGCTCCACAGGCGGTGGTTGCGCCGGTACTGCTTGCGCACGTCGCGGAGCGCGTCCAGCGCCCCCGGGCGGTCGAACTTGTTGATGGCGACCACGTCCGCATAGTCCAGCATGTCGATCTTCTCGAGCTGGCTGGCGGCGCCGTATTCGGCCGTCATCACGTACAGCGATACATCCGAATGCCCCACCACCTCGGCGCCGAACTGACCGATCCCGGGCGTCTCGATGATGACCAGGTCGAAGCCGGCGGCCTTGCAGATGTCCACCGCCTGGCGCGCGTGCGGCGACAGGCCGAGCGTCGAGGCGCGGGTGGCCAGCGAGCGCATGTAGACCCGCGGGCTCGCGGCGGCGTTCACCCGGATGCGGTCGCCCAGGAGCGCGCCCCCGGTTCGCCGCTTGGACGGGTCCACCGAGATGATCGCGACCCGGCCGTCCGAGGCGCCGGACAGGTAGCGCCGCACCAGTTCGTCCACCAGCGACGACTTGCCCGAGCCGCCCGTGCCCGTGACGCCCAGCACGGGTACGCGGCGGGCCGCCGCCATCTCGGCCACCATCTCCATCGCTTCGTCCGCCCCCGGGCAGCCGTTCTCGGCCGCCGAGATCAGGCGCGCCACCGCGCCGGCATCGCCCTGCTCGAGCGCGCGCACCTCGCCCGCCGGATCCGCGAGCGACGTTCGCACCGAGTTGCGCGCGCCCTCCAGCACCTCGTCGATCATCCCCTGGAGCCCCATCGCCCGCCCGTCGTCGGGAGAGAAGACCCGGTCGATGCCGCGCCGTTGCAGCTCCTCGGCTTCCGCGGGCAAAATGGTTCCGCCGCCGCCGCCGAAGATGCGGATGTCCGCGCCCCGCTCGCGCAGCAGGTCGCGCACGTAGGTGAAGAACTCCATGTGACCGCCCTGGTACGAGCTGATCGCGATGGCGTGCGCGTCCTCCTGGATCGCGCACTCCACGATCTCGAGGGCGGACCGGTTGTGCCCCAGGTGGATGACCTCCGCGCCCGAATCCTGGAGGATCCGGCGCATCACGTTGATGGCGGCGTCGTGCCCGTCGAAGAGCGACGCCGCCGTGACTACGCGGATGGGCTGAGCGGTGCTCGGCGGGGCGGCAGCAAGGCGACCCATCCAACCTCCTTCACGGAACGATCACCGGGAGCGCCGACGGAACGACATCCACCCGCACCTCGCCCGTTCGCGACTGATGCACGTCGCCGTCGACCTCGTAACGTACGCGCTCGTCGAACTGTACGGCAAAAGCGCGGTCCTGACGCAGAGAGACCTCCTTCGCCCCCACATGCCTGCCCTTCTCGGCCAGGCTGAACAGGCGCGCCCGGCCCAGGGGCGAGGAATCGGCGATCGCGCAGGCGTCCAGACGACCGTCCTCGAGGTCCGCGTCCGGAGCGATCGGGAATCCGCCCCCGAAGATGCGTCCGTTCGATATCGTGAGTATGAGGTGCCGTCCTTCCGTGCTCCATCCACCGCCGTCGGTCAGCCGGAGCCGGGGACTCCGGTACAGGAACAGCTGCTGGAGCGCGGTGACCTTGTACAGGACCGCGCCCCGCAGGAAGCGTGCCCGCAGCGTGGCATCGATGACCGCGATGTCGAACCCGAAACCCACCAGGTTGAGAAAGTGGCGCGGCGCATCCCGCCAGGGCTCGGCGTCATCCACCTCCGGATGCGGGGCCGGGCGCCACGCCGACACCACGCGCCCCACATCGATGCGGCGGGTCCGGCCCGCCGCCAGCGCCGCGACCGCCTGCTCCGGATCGCCGTAGCTGAGCCCGAGGCTCTTGCCGAAGTCGTTGCCGGTCCCCGAGGCCAGCAGTCCCAGCGTGACATCCGGGCGCCCGGCCGCCACCACGCGATCCGCCCCCTGGCTCCAGGTGCCGTCGCCGCCGACTGCCACCACCAGTTTCGGGCCCCCGGCGATGGCCGTGTCCGTTAGTTCGGCTTCCTCGCCGGGCACCGTCGTCGTCGCCGACTCCCACGAGACAAGGTGCCTGTCGAGAAGTTCCCGGTAGAGGGGGATGCGGCGCGCGCCCCGGCCGTGCCCCGAGGCCGGGTTGAAGATGACGAACGTGCGCGCTCCGCCGCTCAGATGCGCTCGAGCTCCTCGAATACCTGGACGCCGTCCGTCATCCACTGCTCGCGAAACGGATAGGTGGCCACCTGGTCCAGAGTGAGCTGGGAGGTCATGGGATGCTCGTGGAGCTTCAGCGACCCGGCCTCTTCCTCGTGCTCGCTGTGCGGCCCCCGCATGTGGATGTCCACCTTGAAGCGGTCTTCGCCGTTGACCATGAACGACTGGTACAGGTGATCGACCGGCTCCGAATCGTGGTCCGCGACCTCGAAGTCCAGGATCGGCCGATCGCCCTCGCGCACCTCCACGCGCATGCGCCCGTCCGAAGGCAGAAAGCGGATGTCGAGGTCCTGCATGTAGTGCGGAAGGTGCCAGCGCTCGATGGCGTGCTCGCGCGACGCCTCGGTGCTCGTGCCCACCAGGAAGGGATAGAACGCCGATTTCGCCATGCCCTGGCCCGGGGCGATCAGCGGCGGAACGATCACGGAGAGCACGATCTCCTGATAGGTGCCGACCATGCTGCCGGTGAAGTCGAAGGCCGTGACGGCGAGGATGCTGGCTTCGTGCTGGACTTCGAGCGGCTGAAGGTGCGGGGGAAGGATGCGCCGGGCGTCCGACGTGGCGATCTCGAAAAAGGCGCTGACGGCCTGGGAATAGTGATATCGGGTCAGGGGCATTTTCCGTATTTCTGGAGGATGGAGATGATGATTTCGGCGCCCTCCTCGAGTTCGGACCGGGTGTGCGCCGCCGAGATGGACATGCGGAAACGTGACTTGTGCTTGCCCACGGCGGGGAAGCGGACCGGGTTGATGTAGACCCCCTGGTGCAGAAGGTCTTCGGCGATCTGGAAGATGCCGGCGTCGTCGCGGATCATGATCGAGATCACCTGCGAGGTGGAATCGCCCACGTCCACGCCGGCCTCGCCCAGCAGCCCATGCATGTAGCGGGCGTTGTCCCAGAGCCTGTCACGAAGCTCCGGCTCGGCCCTCGCGATCTCCAGCGCCTTCAGCAGGCCGGCCGTGACCGGGGGCGGAAGCGCGCACGAGAACACCCGGGAGCGCGCGAAGCCGCGCAGGTAGTAGATGAGTTCGGCCGGGCCGGCGACGAACCCGCCCAGGCCTCCGAGGCTCTTCGAGAAGGTGCCCAGGTGGATGTCGACCTCGTCGTCGAGGCCGAAATGCTCCGCGACGCCGCGGCCGTTCGGACCGTAGACGAAGGTGGAATGCGCCTCGTCGATGAGCAGGCGCGCACCGTGCTTTCTGCAGACGTCGACGATCTCGGGCAGCCTGGCCACGTCGCCGTCCATCGAGTAGACGCCCTCGACGACCACCAGCTTCTTGCCGCTGAATCCGCGGAGCTTGCGGTCGAGATCCTCCGGGTTGTTGTGCTTGAAGAAACGTGAGGTCGCCTTGGAGAGGATCATGCCGTCGACGATGCTGGCGTGGGCCAGCTTGTCGGCCACGATCAGGTCGCCGGGACGCATCAGCCCCGAGATGAGCCCCACGTTGGCGCTGTATCCCGTCGGGAAGATGAGGGCGCCTTCCTTGCCCTTGAAGTCCGCCATCTCCGTCGCCAGCCGCTTGTACAGGTCCATGGTGCCCGAAAGCACCGGCGACCCCGAGGCTCCGGCGCCGTACTTGCGAACCGCGTCGCAGACCGCCTCGATCACTTCGGGACGATAGGAAAGGCCCAGGTAGTTGTAGGACGCGAAGTTGATCAGTCCCTCGCGCGTCTCGCTCGTCTTGGGATCGCCGATCTCGACGCGCGTCGCGGGCGCGGAGCCCATCGGCAGCCCGTAGAGGTAGTAGCCACCGTCGAACTCGGCGTCCTTCCACCATTCGCCGAACGGCTGCAGGATGCTGAACGGATCCGTGCCCGCCGCGAAGTAGAAGTTGGTGTAGTCGTAGTCGCTCAGCCCGCGAAGCGGCGGGCGCTCATCCCCGGGCTCGGCTCGGCGCTGGGCCACGGCCGTCCTTCCGTCCGTCGCGGCGGCGAAGGAATCCCGGGTCCCGTCGCTGGCCGCCCGTCGCGTTGACGCCGAAGCGGATTTCCTGCTAGCGTTTCCGTTGTCACTCATATGTTTGCCCGATGTTCTTCCGATCGGACCACACCCGCCATTCAGGACACGTCATTGGACCTCCGTGGCGCCTCTACGCTGACCGCGCTCGGCGCGGCTCTGCTGGCTTGCGATCTGATTCAGCGCCTCCTGATCGCACCCACGGCGCGATTGCTGCCGGGGAATCGTGACGCTCTGCTCACCGGGTGGCAGCGCTTCACGGCTCATGTGGTCATTTTTTTCCTTCGTCATATGGGCGGCGTCCGTTTCGGCGAACTGCCGGACATCCCGGCAACCGCCGGCGTGCTGGTGCTCATGAACCACCAGTCGCTGCTGGACATCCCGCTCGTCGTCGCGTCGATGCACGGCGTCTACCCCCGCATCGTGACGCGCCGCCGATACGCACGCGGCGTACCGCTAATATCCCACATGACAAGGCTGTACCGATACCCCCTCGTCGATGCGAGAGCAACCCTGCGCGGCGAGTTGAAGCGGCTTGGCAGCGAGGCGGCCGCCTCCACGCACCCCCTCGTCATCTACCCGGAGGGAACCCGGAGCAGGACGGGTCGCATCGGCCCCTTCAAGACGCTGGGGCTGGCGACCATTCTGGCGGCACGCCGCTGGAGCGTGTACGTGGTGGTGGCGGACGGATTGTGGAAGTGGACGCGGCTCGGGGACTTCTTCGGAAACCTACCGCTGATGCGCACCCGAGTCGAGTGCCGGGGACCCTTCGAGTCGCCTGCTGCGGACGACGATCTGGATGGGTTCATCAGAGAGATGCGAAGCGTCATGACCGGCATGCTCGGCGAAATGCGTGGCGTCACTCCGGCGGCGGAGCCCGCATGAAGGGGATGGACGGGCCCATCGCGCATCTGGTTTCCAGGCTGCGCAAGACCGGCGGCGACGGCCTGGTGGCCGTGCTGGCGTACGGCTCGCGGCTCGTGTCGGCAAGTCCGGACCGGCACAGCGCCTATGACCTGATCGTCGTCGTTGACGACTACGGGGCGTTCTATCGCGCGCTCTCCGACGGCGGCTACACAGCGCGCAGCGCGGGCCTGCTGGCCACGGTGAGCCGGGTGCTGCCTCCGACCGTCATTGCCTTCTGGCCCGCTCCGCCGGACGGTCCGCTGGCCAAGTGCCTCGTGCTTTCGCGAGCCGACTTCCAGCGGGAACTCGGGCCGCGCCGCCTCGACCATTTCTGCCTGGGCCGTATGGCGCATCACATCTCGGTGGTGCATGCCCGCGACCCGGAGGCGTCCGCGTGGATCGAGGAGCTGGTCGCCGGCGCGAGGCGGATGGTGCTCGATTGGACCCTTCCGTTCCTGGAGGGCGCCTTTTCCGTGGACGACTTCTGCCGGCGCATGCTCGAGATCTCGTACGCCGGAGAAATCCGGCCGGAACGCGGAGGCCGGGTAAGCGCCGTGTACGAAGCCCAGCAGGAGACCCTGCGAGGCATCTACACGCCCATCCTGGAGGCCGGGGTGGCGTCCGGGGTGCTCGAGCGATCGAACGGCAAGTACCGCGCGGCTCGTCCCGCCTCGTCCGTGGCCCAGCTCAGGTTGAACGCGTATTTCGGCATCAGCAAGGCGCGCGCCACCACCCGCTGGGTCAAGCACATGCTGACCTTCGACAGCTGGTTCCCCTACATCGTGCGCAAGGTGGAGCGGCGCACCGGGATGACGTTCGAGATCACGCCCCTGGAGCGGCGCTTTCCCTTCCCGCTTCTGCTCCCCAAGGCGTTGCGGGTACTGCGGTCCGCGCGCTCCCAGTCGAGAGTGGACCGGAAGTCCGCCGGCGGGCGCGGGCGGCCGGCGGCCGGGGGCAGGACCAGCGGAAGCGGCAGCTCGAGCGCGGCCAACGGAGCCGGGGCATCGTGAGGTCCGAGCTGACAGCCCTGGTCGTGGTCGTGGGGATTGCACTCGCCACCATGCCGGTCTTCGCGTTGAGCGGCGCCAACCGCGCGGCCGACGCGCTCGAGTCCTCGGCCCGGGGCAAGTTCGTGCTGGGATCCTTCGTGCGCCGCTGGTTCTTCTGGTTCGTGCGGCCGGTGGAGCGGGCGTCGCTGCTTCTCGGGCTTTCGCCCCTCTTCTACAACCTGCTGGGGTTCGCCTTCGGCGCGGTCGCGGGGTGGTTCTTCGCCTCGGGGCGGTTCGCGATGGGAGGCTGGGCGGTCCTGCTCAGCGGCGTCGCGGATGCCCTGGACGGCCGGGTTGCGCGGGCGCGAGGCCTTGCGGGGCCGCGGGGGGCGTTCCTGGACTCGACCATCGACCGGTTCGCCGAGGTGGCCGCGTTCGTGGGACTGGCGGTGGCCTTTCGCGCCTCCGGGGGGGCGCTCGCCGTAGTGGCTGCGGCGCTGGGCGGCTCGCTATTGGTCAGCTATACGCGCGCACGCGGCGAGAGCCAGGGGGTGCTGTGCACGGCGGGCGTCATGCAGCGCGCGGAGCGGCTCCTGCTGATCGGGTTCGGCGCGATCCTCGACGGCACCGGCTCCGCGCTCCTGGGGCGCGACCCGGGCACGGTCCTGCTGGGCGCATTGGTGGTGACCGCGGTGGGAACGGTGGCCACCGCGGTCTTCCGCACGGTGTGGATCGCGCGAAGGCTGACGTAACGTCAGGGTTTGCGGGCGGAGCGCGGCTGGCCTTACCCCCCGCGCCGCCGCACCGGCATTGTCACCGCCTCGCCCGGGTCGGGGCGGATCCCCCGCTCGTCAAGCCGGCGGTAGAGCGCCGGCATCTCGTCCGTCACGATCTCGTTCAGGCGTTCGATGAGCGGCGGCACCTTCTCCCAGGCCTGGTCGAGCTGCCAGAGCTGGTCGGCGGTGGGTCGCGTGCTGGACGACTCGATGGCGCCGGCGCCGCGCGCACCGGCCGCCGCCTGGTTGAGGTCGCGCCCGAGTTCGCGTGCCTCCTCGAGCAGGGCGCTCACCTCATCGCTCAGGTCTTCCGGCGCCTCCTCCTGCTCCCTCAGGAGCGCGCTGACCTCCATGAGCTGAGTGGTGACGCGCTGGACGGCCTGCCCGGCCTCGTAGACCGGTCCCGCAAGGTCGTAGGCGCTAATCAGCGCGGCCTGGCGGGCCAACAGGTCGGCTCGGCCCATTTCGACCCGCGGATCCAGGCGCACCGCCACCTGTTCTTCCTGCGTGACGCCGGCGGCCTCCAGCCGCACCGTGTAGGTGCCGGGAAGCACCCGCGGGCCGCGCGCCTGGCCACCCCCGAAGCCTCCGCCGAACTGCTGGGGCGGACCCGACGGCGTGTAGGGCGGCTCGATGCGCAGATCCCACCGCACCTGCTGGATGCCCGCGGCCCCCGCCCCGGTGAGTTCGCGCACCACCTCGCCGCCTTCGTCGACGATGGTGATCTTCGGCTGGCCGGAGTCATCGGAGGAGCCGTCGTCCCCACCATCGCCGTTCTCCTCCGGGGACGCGGCCACTTGCGTTGCCGCCGGAAGATCCTCGCCGAGGTAGTACCGAATCAGCGCGCCTGCCGGCGCGTTGGGCGACACGTACACCCCCGGCGTCCACCCCTGCGGCGTGTAGCGGTTGTAGAGCGTGGCGCGCCGCACCGGGAACAGGTGCGCGCCCGCAGCCAGCACCTCCCCCGTCAGCCCCTCGAGCGGCGCGATGTCCTCCATGATGTAGATGCCGCGACCGTGCGTCCCCAGGACGAGGTCGTTCTCGCGCGGGTGGATCTTGATGTCGTCGACCGGAACCGCCGGAAGCCCGTTGTCGAGGGCCACCCACCGCTCTCCGCCGTCGACCGAGAAGGACACCCCGAGCTCGTGGCCCACGAAGAGCAGTCCGGCGGTGCGGTGGTGTTCGGCAATGACATTGACGGAGGTCGCCGGCAGCCCGTCGACGATGCGCCGCCAGCTCTCTCCGTAGTCGGTGCTCACATAGACGTGGGCCGCGAAGTCGTTGTTGCGGTGGCCGTCGAAGGTGGCGTACACGGTGGCCTGGTCGTGGGCCGAGGCGACCACCCGGCTCACGTAGGTGCGCTCGGGCAGCCCGGGGATGTTGCCGGTCACGTCCGTCCAGGAGCCGCCTCCGTCCCGCGTTACGTGCACCCTGCCGTCGTCGCTGCCCACGTAGATCAGCCCGGCGTCGAACGGCGACTCGGAGATCGTCTCCAGATTGCCGTAGGACGCCTGTCCATCGTTGGCCGACATCTGCGGCTCCGAGCCGAGGACGCCCATGATCTCCAGTTCGGTGCGGTCCATGGCGTGGGTGAGATCGGGGCTGATCTCCTCCCAGGTCATCCCCAGATCGCGCGAGTGGAAGAGCACGTTGCTCCCCACGTAGACGGTGTTCTCGTCGTGCTGCGAGAGGAGCACCGGGGTGTCCCAGTTCCAGCGCAGCTCTCTCTCCTCGTCATCTCCCATTGGCCGACCCACGGGGCGCATGCGGGTGCGCTCCATGGTCACCAGGTCGACGCGCATGAGGTTGCCGCCCTGCGACTCGGAGAACATCACGCGCGGGTTGGTCGGGTGCATGACCGTGTAGAAGCCGTCGCCGCCCCCGACGTTGTACCAGTCGCGGGTGCGGATGCCCTGGTTGGACCAGGTGTCGCTGGGCCCGCACCAGGAGCCGTTGTCCTGGAGTCCGCCGCACACATGGTAGGGATCGCGCATGTCCACGCCGATCTCGTAGAACTGCGCCAGCGACAGATTGGTCAGCTGGCGCCAGGTGTCCGCGCGGTCCCAGCTGATCGACACGCCGCCGTCGCCGCCCAGAACGATGTGGTCGGAGTTGGCGGGATTGATCCACATGGCGTGGTGGTCGGGGTGGACTTCGGACGCGGCGTCGGGGGTGAAGGTGTTGCCGCCGTCGAGCGACTTGTAGAGGCTCGCGCCGGCGGTGTAGATGCGCTCCGGGTCGGTGGGATCCACCCAGATCTGGCTGTAATACATGGGGCGGTTGTTGGTCGTGCTGATCTGTTCCCAGGTCTCGCCCCGGTCGGTCGAGCGGTACACGCCGTTCTGCGACGAGCCGCCTCCACCCCCGCCGAATCCCTGCCCGGGCGTGCGCTTGTCGGCTTCCACGATGGCGAACACCAGGTTGCCGTCACCCCGGAAGATGTCCAGCCCGATGCGTCCCATGTCGCCATCCGGCAGCCCCTCGGTCAGCTCCACCCAGGAGGCTCCGCCATCGGTGGTGCGATGGATGCCGCTCCCGGGTCCGCCCCCGTTGAAGCCCCACCCGGTGCGCCGGCGCTGGTACATCGCGGCGAACAGGGTCTCGGGGTCGTTCGGGTCCATCGCCAGATCGATGGCGCCCGTGTCCTCGTCCACGAAGAGCACCAGCTCCCAGCTCTCCCCGGCGTCGGTCGTCTTGTAGATGCCCCGCTCCGGGTTGCCGCCCCACAGCCGCCCGACCGCCGCCACGTACACGACGTTCGGGTCGCGCGGGTGGACACGGATGCGGGAGATGTGGTGGGTCGCCTCGAGCCCCATGTGCCGCCAGGAACGCCCGGCATCGGTGGACTTGTAGACCCCGTTCCCCCATGGCGAGCTCTGGCGGTTCTGCGGCTCGCCGCTCCCCACCCACACCACGTTGGGGTTGGAGGGCGCGATGGTGACGTCGCCCACCGACTGGGTCGGCTGGTCTTCGAACACCGACTCGAAGGTGGTGCCGTGGTTGACGGTCTTCCACACCCCGCCTGCCGCGGTGCCCACGTAGAAGGTGGCGGGGTCGGACTCCACCACGGCCAGGTCCGACACCCGGCCGCCCATGATGGTTGGCCCGATGTTGCGCCACTCCAGGTTGGTGATCGCGGCCTCGACTCTCGCCGCATCCGTCTGCGCCGCGGCATCCGCGGGCCAGGCCATGATCAGCACAGCGGTCACAGCCGCCGAGGTGAACACCGCACACCGCCACTCATTGGAGTTCATTGTCGTCTTCTCCTCCGGAACAGATCTCGCTCGAACTCACATTCTACGCGCCGTCCGGGCGCAACGGGAGCCTGTCCGGCGCGCGTGAATCGGCCCGGACGCCGCGGACGCCGCGGTCGGGCTTCCGGAGCCCGTGTCCGCACGGGAATCCGCCGGTGTCCCCGTGGGACGGCACGCACTACACTGTACCTTGCCAGGGACGCGGACATGCGATAACGCCTCTCCGAACGCTCCCAGGCCTTGAAGCCCGCTCCGCAGTATCTCGAGGAGGATGCCCCGATGAGACACCACCGAATCCGCCAACACGTCGGCGTGGCCACCCTGGCGCTTCTTCTGTTGTCAGCGCCTCCAGCCGAAGCGCAGCAATCGCTCGCGGACGACCCCGGAGTCGCCGAAGCTCTCCATCTCCTGGACATCTGGATGGACGCCGCGCAGGCCTACGGGGGCATCCCCGGAGCTTCACTCTCCGTGGTCCACGACCAGGAGCTGGTGTGGGCGAAGGGATACGGATTCGCGCACATCGAAAGCGAGGAGCCGGCGACCCCATCGACCATGTATTCGATCTGCTCGATCTCCAAGCTCTTCACCGCCGTGGGCGTGCTGCAGCTGCGCGACCAGGGCAAGCTCGTGCTCAACGATCCCGTGGCGAAGCACCTGGAGTGGTTCAACATCCAGGACGAGTACCCGGAGGCGGGCCCGGTCGACATCGAAGGGCTGCTCACGCACAGCTCGGGCCTGCCGCGCGAGGCCGGGGTGCCCTACTGGACCGGCCCCGACTACCCGTTCCCCACCCACGAGAAGATCGTCGAGACGCTGCCCACGCAGACGATGCTCTACCCTCCTCGGACGTACTTCCAGTACTCGAATCTGGCCCTCACCCTGGCGGGCGAGATCGTGGCCGAGGCCTCCGGACAGAGCTACGACGACTACGTGCGCGCGAACATCCTGGACCCGCTGGGGATGACGAGCACCTTCACCGACCTGGAAGACCGCTTCCGCGGCAACCGCCTGGCGACCGGCTACACGGCACGCGGGCGCGACGGCAAGCGCCATGTGATTCCCGACTATTGGGTACGAGGCATCAGCCCGGCCGCCGGCTTCATTTCGACGGTCGAGGACCTGGGCCGCTTCGCGTCCTGGCAGTTCCGGGTACTCGAGGGGGGCGATGCCCTGCTCGACCGCAACACGCTGCGCGAGATGCACCGCGTGCACTGGTCCGAGCCCGACGGCAACACCACCTACGGGCTGGGCTTCTCGGTGTGGAAGTCCGACGACGACACCTTCGTGGGCCATGGCGGCTCGTGCCCCGGATACCGCAGCCACCTGCTGCTGCGCCCGCAGGACAAGGTCGCCGCCGCCTTCATGACCAACGGTCAGGGCGTGAACTCCCGCCAGTTCGCGCAGACCGCCTTCGACATCGTCGCGCCCGCCCTGGGACGCGCGGAAAAGCGGTCGGGCGAGGATGGCCCGGCAGCCGACGCGGTGCAGGAGGATCTGGAGCGCTTCACCGGCACCTATCAGCGCCCCCTCGGCGGCGAGAGCGCGGTCCTGATGTGGGACGGCGCCGTGCAGGTGCTGTCGCTCCCCACCAACAACCCGCTCAGCTCCCTCACCCGGCTCCGTCACATCGAGGACGGCACCTTCCGGCGCGTGCGCGACAACGGTGACCTGGGCGAGGAGTTCATCTTCGAGGAGATGCCCGACGGAAGCATGCGCATGTGGCGCAACGACAACTACAGCGTGCGTCCCGCGGGGATGTGAGCGACATGCACCGTCACGCAGCCACATCCGGACGCCCCGGCAGCCCCCTGGCAATCTCGCGCACAGGTGGTGCCGGCCCGGCGCTGACGCGAATACCGCGTGCCTCCCTGGTGGTGGCCCTTCTGGCCATCCCGGCGCCCGCGGCAACCCAGAAC
>VYDD01000075.1 GCA_009843625.1 Gammaproteobacteria bacterium
TGAGATTCCTCCGGGGTCGGTGTTCCTTGCGCCGGTGTCCCGAATCTCCGAATCGACGATGGCGTGCCCAAAGGCTTCGCTCTGCGCTCTCCATATCCTCCAGAGGTTCTGACCGGAGAGCGTCAGATTGAGCCGGGAGGCACCGAGTCTCGCGGCCATTTCACCTGAAAAACTGTGACTCAGCGACACGCTGCGCATGGTGAGCTGGGAGGCGTCGAAGATCCCCGACGGGTTGACTTCCCCGATCTCGTCGTAGCCGAGGAAGATCGGATCGGTCTTCTCGTTGATCGCCCTTGTGTTTCGGAAGAAAAGGTGCGAGCCCGCCGTGATCCCGTCCACCATGGTGTGCCCGCCCACGTATTGTAAGTCGACATAAAAGCGTGTGTTGTCCAGGAACGACACGGTCGCGTTGAAAGCCATTTCGCGTGTTGGAACGGTCGAGCCCCGGTAGACCTCGGGTGCGGTCTCTCCGCTGGTGCACGGCACAGGAGGACCTCCTCCGCGGGTGATTCGGGTGCCCGGCGCTGCGATCGGACCGCTTTCGCACATCACGTTCGTCGCGCGCGCCTGCAAGCCTGTGCCCACGATGTCGGACGACACCACGACAGGCAGGAAAATGGACCCAAGCGGGAAGCCCACTGCGTGGCGCTGGCCCGTCCACCCGGTTGTAAAGTTCCGCCCGAACACCGGAATCGGGTCCAATCCCCCCAGATCGAGCACCTCATTCCTGTTCGTGTGGAGCGCCAGGCCGAACTCGACCCCCACGGTCGAACCCTGGTATGCATCCACGTTGAGCCCGAGTTCGAATCCCGTGTTCTGAATCTCTCCGATATTCCTGAGCTGGGAGCCGGGAAAGCCGGTCGAGGGCTTAACCGGAACGCTGATCAGGGCGTTTGTCCGCCTTTGGTCGTAGTAGGTAAACTCGAGACCGACTCGGTCGTTGAAGAGCCCGGCGTCGAAGCCGATCTCGGTCTCCACGCCAACCTCGGGTTGCACGTCGGAGTTTCCGATCGTCAAGGGAGTCACGCCGCCCGCGCCCTGGTATCCCGGCTCCGGATTGTAGAGCCTCACCGCTGCGAACTGATCGGGCTGCTGTCCGGCTTTCCCCCAGGCTGTCCGGAGCCGCAGCGAGTTGATCCAGTCCAAACCCTCAAGCGCGGACTCCTCCGAGACAACCCAACTCGCGCTCAGCTTCGGATAGACTACGAAGTCGTAGTCTGCCCCGAAGGCGGAGTTGTCGTCCCCTCGAAGAGCACCGGTCAGGAAGATTCGGTTCTGCCAGGACATCTGCTCCTGAACATACATCCCGATGGTCTTGTTGCTGGAAAAGCCATCGGACGTCTCTCGGGTTTCTCCCGCGGAGATCGTCTCGAGACTGGGCACCGCGAAGCGTGAGCCACGCCCCGCGAGCCACTCCGAGGACCGCTCGTAGTACTGGGCACCGGACGATGTCGCCAGCGAGAGCCCGGGTACAGGCTCGTAGGTCAACGTACCGGAGTAGTCGAAGCTGTAATTGTCGGTGTTGCGAAACTCGAGCCTCTTGTCGCCCTGACGGCCGCTGATGCCAACCCGCCCCGACGAGTGGCGATTGAGCCGGAAACCGTTCGTCTCCGCTTGGTCCAGTCCCACGACCAACCGGTGGGTGAGCCACTCGAATGGGCGATGCGTGGCCGTTAGCGTATAGATGCTGCGATAGACTTTCTGCCCGGAATCGAGCAACTCGTCGTACAGGTCCGGCAGATACGCGATATAGCCGCGGAAAGCACCATCCAGCGCGTTGGGCGTCCCTGTACCGATCTCGCATCCACCTCCAGGGCAGGACCAGTGGAACCCTGTGACACGCGCGGGCTGGCGCCCCGTCGTGGTGTGCAGTTCGGAGCGAATCCCCCCGAAGCCGAAGTCCACCGTCAGGTCCTCGCGGGGCAGCCAGTTGAGGTTCGCACGTGCGTCCAGCCTGTTGTTGGTATTGTTTGGGACGGGTCCTTCATCAAAGTCCCAGCCCAGCGTGAAATGATACCGGACCGCGTCGGTGCCTCCCGAGACGGTACCGACGCTTCCAAGAGGCATCCCGACCTGGAAGTGCTCCATGCCGTGGACCTCGTAGTCGCGCTTGAAGACGTTCACTTCCACGATCTCACCGGGAGTGCACGGATCCGTCCCGCGGCCGGTGCAGGTGTAGAAACTTCCCGGCCAGTGCTCCTTGGGATCCCGATACCAGTTCTGCCCGACCTTCGACGTCAGAGTGAAGACGGGGGCGCCCCGAGCGCCTCGCTTGGTGATGATGTTGATGACCCCGTTCGACGCCTCCGTCCCGTAGAGCGTAGCCGCCGCCGGACCCTTGATGATCTCAACGGACTCGATGAGTTCCGGGCTGATGTCGTTCAGCCGCGTGGACGGACTCTGCGTGCCCACGCCGAGGGACCCTTCGGCCCCCGGACCGCCGCTGTTCACCCGGACACCGTCGATGTAGATGAGTGGCTGCCCCGAGAGGACCATGGATCCGGCTCCCCGGATGCGTATGTTGTTGCCGCCGCCGACGTGGCCGCCGCCGTAGGCCACGTTCACCCCCGGAACGGCGCCCCCCAGCATGGTCTCGAAGTTGTCCCGGGGAGCGATCACCTGCGTTTCGGCCACCGGGAGGGATCCGACCGTGGTCCCGAGGGAACGGGCCTGCTGCTCCCCTGCCGTCCCGGTAACCACGATCTCATCGAGGTTGATGGCCGTTTCGACCAGGAGGAAGTTCACCTCCGTGGGGGCATCGGCTGTCACCGTGACCGCCTGTTCCACGGTGCGGCGCCCGATCAGCGCCGCCGTAAAGACGACGTCCCCCACCGGGACGTTCAGGAGAATGAATCTGCCGTCGTTGTTCGTGGCCCCATTGATGTCTGTGCCTTGTACCTGGATCTCGACGCCGCTCAGGGGGACCAGGGTGTTCGCGTCCGAGACCAGGCCGGTTACTGTTGCGGTGTTCTGCGCCGCCGCGATGCCGGGCACCAGCAGGGGCAGACACGCCACCAGTGTCGACATACATCGCGCGGATTTCCGCAGAGACGTCCAGTTGGCGCCTACGCTTTGAAGACAGGATTCGAGCATCATGACCTCCTCGCACATCGCGATTTCGGGGAGACTTGACTTGAGGGAGGCCCCCTCAGAGACGTTGCACTACGCTATCCATCAACGAGCATTCGCACGGGGATCATCGGCGCTGACCAGCCGCCGGAAATCCGGGTTCTCGTGTAGAGTCTCGAAGTTGCGGTCGCGGGGCAGGGTGCGCATGCGACCGGGGTTCAGCTCGACTGCGTTGCGGAGCGACTCCAGCGCATCCGCGTCCCGTCCCATACGGGCCTGCACAGCCGCCAGTGCCACCCACGCGTTGTCGTTCTCCGGCGACTTGTCACGCGCGGCGGTGGCGGTGGCCAGGGCCTCTTCCAGGTTCCCTTGCGCCATGCTTGCGTTGGCGTTGCGCACCATCTGACCGGACCGGAAGAGGTTGAGCACGCGCCGGAGCTCCTCCAGCGGCCTGGCATGGTCGTCCACCCGGATATCCACGACCCGGTCGCTGAACCCGCCGCTGCCGGTACGCGGAGCCACCACCAGAATGGCGCCCGACTGCTTGCCGCGCGCGTCCCCGCCCGCGGCCTCGGCGGCGTCGAGCGCGTCCATCAGCCGTTCCGCCAACGCGCCGCTGGACGCTTCGAAGGAGGCCGCCATGGCGTCGACCACCTCGGGACCGACGAGGATATTGCCCTGGGCGCAGTAGTCCCGACCGCAGCGGTGACCCTTCCAGTCGCTGGCGCCGGTTCCGGTCCAGGCCGCCGTGCGGCCTTCCATGTCGAGAATCGCCACCTGCCGCCGGTCACGCCCCTCGTCGCTCGCCACCATCATGTCGAGCGCCTCCTGGGGACTGTAGCCGCGCTCGATCAGGTCGACGCCGATCGCGCCGTACATGGGGTTGGCGGACGCCTGGTGCGCGATGACCGCCACGCCGCCCTTTGCGTGCATGGCCCGGTTGCCGGCCGCGAAGGCCTTGGACTGGACGCCCATGCCGAGTTCACCGGTGCCCGGGTCGCGAGCGATAATGGAGTAGGTTGCCAGATAGTCGGGATCTGCCTCCTGCGCGGATGCATCGGTCGCCGTCCAGGACGGCAGCAGGACGACGACGACGAGGGCCGTGATGGGGGAGAGAAGGGTGCCTGCCTTCATCGTGGACCTCCAGGGTCGAGAGTGGCTCGGGTACCGCGATTCACGCCCTGCGCGAAAGGTCAGGTGCTTCCCGAGAACGATCGGGAGTCCCTTGAGGACGAGCCGGTGCCAAGAGCGCACCGGTAGACGTCCATGAGGGACGCCGACTCCGGCTTGCCGGCCGAGGACAGGTAGCTGGTGCCCGCTGTCAGGGTGAAGGGAACGGCGACTGCAGCGTTGACGTTGACGAACGACCGGCAGGCGGACACCGGGAGGGCCACCATCGTCACCGGGTGGCACAGCTCAGATTAGCGCTGCTGGCCACCAACGGAAAGGGGAAACCAGGCTCGACGCCGCGGCTTGCGGCGCCGAATGGCCCTCAGGCTCTGCGCAGGCCCGCGAAGGGCAGGTACATCCCAACGACGATGACCAGCAGGAGCCCCTCGAGTACCAGCAGGTACCACGGCCATTCCGGGAAGATGTCCATGAGCGACGCGGACTCCGGTTTCTCCACGATGTACAGGTAGTTCGTGCCCACGAACAGGTTGAAGACGAAGATGACCGCCGCGTAGGCGGACGGCTAACGGCCAACATCCCGGCAGGAGATCACGTAAGTCTAATCAGGGCTGCACGATCTGCCACTCTTGCCGTTGGGCCGCGACGGGTTCGACCGTGCGCCAATAGCTGGAAATCCGCCATTGAGTGGCGGGAATTTGCGAGCATCGCCGACGGACTTTCCGGGGCGATGCGTGCACGGGTTGCCGGAGGGCGGGCATCCCGCCGTGCCCATGATCCGCCGAGAAGAACAACCTACGATCTATCCCGCTTCACGCGGTAGTCCCGCCGGTCCAAGCACTGATCATAGAGGGCTCGGTCGATCCTGATCCAGTCGGTCTTGTTGATCCCCCTGCGGTTGCGGATAGCGGGGCTGTAGGGGAAGGCGCTCGCGATCTTGATCCACCGCCGCTGCTGCCGGGAGATTACTCGAATCTCCTCGGCGACCTCCGAAAGGTCCTGATCCTGGCTGAAGACGAGGGCCACGTCGTAGTCGCGGCGCTGGGCGAGCGAGATCACGTCGAGTGCGATCCGTACGTCGATCCCCTTTTCCTCGCCGGTCAGAAACGAGTGTTGTGTGCCGTCTGGCAGGGACACCCTGCGGTTGCGGTAGCGGAGCGGCCTGCTGTACACGACCACGCCACGCCGCCCCATCGCCCCAAGCTTGTGGGTCCAGAACGAGTGCCACTTGGGATCGTCGCCTACGTCGGGGATCCCGGTGTAGAAGCGCACTTGGGCCAGCGTCCAGTCCCGCCTCGCGCAAACCTGCTCCGCGAGCGCGGCAACGTCGTAGTTGGGGTAGGTGTAGCCGAACGCTTCGCGAGCGGCGTGAAACAGGTTCTGGCCGTCCACGAAGGCGACGGCGCGCTTTAGGGAAGGTTCGCCGTTCAACTCTCGGATCCGGAAAAAATAACCCCGCCCGAGGCCTTTCGGCGTGTCGGGCGGGGAGCAAGTATGCCAAGGATACTACACCCCGATCGGCTGCCGTCAATCCCTGTGGTGCCGCGAACCGGCACCGATCGCGCTCGGCTGACACTGATTCGACTCTCGGATGACGCTTGGAGAACCGGCGGCGAGCTACCCTCTCGCTGCCGCTTGATACCGCCGCAACACCTCCATACCCTCTTCCTTCAGGCCGTTCAGGGTTCGGGTGAGGACTGCATCCGGCTTGCCCTCCAGCGATTGCCGGTACGGGTCGGAAGACGACATCGGGGGCATGTTGCCGCCAGCCACCTTGATCAGGGCTGGATACGGCACGCCCTTGCTCCGGAACCGGTCGAGGCCGCCGTCCGCGAACGCGAACAACCCGTCACGGACCTCGAAGATGTGTGCGCTCTGGAGGAGAATCCGGCGAGCCTCCTCGCGCAGGCCGCGAAGCTTGGCCCTCCGCATTCGACGCGAAACCGCGGCGGCCTCCTCCTCCGCGCGGGCGCGGGCTCGGCGAAGCACGTCGGAAGCGCGTTCCCGGTCTGAGTTGGACCAAGCGGCATCCCGCTGCTCCGCCGCCCTCTCGTACTCGGCAACATTGGCGATGTAGGAAACATCGTCGTTCTCCTTGACGACGCAGACCGCGACGGGCGGAGGCCCGGAATCGTACAACACGAGAGCCGCCCCGGCCTCGGCGGGCGAGTCATCGGCGGACTCGGTGCCGGACGGCTCGGCGGCTTCGAGCAACAGATCGTCGAAGGTGGGATTCCCGTAGGTGAGAAGTTCCACCGTGGACGGGTGACGGTCGAACACGGACGGCCTGAAGGTGACAGCGCGGGCGTTTGAGCCGGGGCGGAGCCAGTAAGCCCCGTCAATCGTTCCGTGCGGTTGGAACCGGCGTCTCGTCGACTCTGAGTTCAGGAAGAGGCGTTCGAGGTCGGCGAGGGTCACGGGGCTCGCCGACTCGGCGGAGTCCGGGACGCTGTGGTCCACCAGTTCGTCCAGGTCGATCACTGCCTCTTCCTGGGACCCGGCCTGTGATTCGAGGTCTGAAACGGTGTCCCCGAAGGCGGCTTCCCGTTCGTGCGGCTCCATCATCGCCAGCTTCCCGATCGCCCGGCCCACGTTGTGCAGGATCGGCTGAAGCGTGCCGACCACCTCCTCGAACCAGTCGATCCGGGCGCTGAGCCTCTCGTAGACCTTGGCTTCGACGGTGTCCTTGAAGAAGTAGTTGTGGACGTGGACCTCGTCGTGGCGCTGGCCGATCCGGTCGATGCGACCGATCCTCTGCTCGACCCTCATGGGGTTCCACGGCATGTCGTAGTTGATGAGCACGCCGCAGGTCTGAAGGTTGAGGCCCTCGCTTGCCGACTCGGTGCACAGCAGCAGCCTGATGGTCTCTCCCTTGCGGAACTCCTCCTTGATCGCCTCCTTGCTCCGGAGAATCCAGCGCTCGCCGTCCCACGACTCGCCGCCCCGCCCCGAATAGCATCCCACGCCCGAGCCGTAGACGGCGCGAAGGCTGTCGCGCAGGTAGTCCATGGTGTCGGTGTACTGCGTGAAGAGGATCGCGGAGTCGCGCGCCCGGAAGATCCGCCGCAACTGGTCCTTCAGGAACTCCAGCTTGGAGTCGATGGTGAGGGCGTCGAGCTCGCCGATGAAGTCGTCCAGGTATTCAAGTTCGATCCGGCGGGCTTTCGCATCCGGTGCGGCCATGTCCTCCGCGGCGTCGAGCCCGAGGTCGTCCTGTTCGAGATCCTCTTCGGAGAGCGTGCCGGAGACCTTGGCATCCGGATCGACAAGGAATTCGCGCCGCCGTCCCAGACTCGCACGCGCGGCATGGAACGAACTCGTCAGGCGGCGGCGGTACACGGTCATGACGAAGCCGAGTCCCTTCCGTTTTTCCTCGTAGATTCGGTAGAAGCGTGAGATGTACTCCTCGATGCGGTCGTACAGATCCTGCTCGACCGGCGAGAACGCGATCCACTCGTTCGTCGGCTTCCGCCTAGGGACCCGTTCGGTCAGAATCCCGCGCTCCCTGTACCGGTGGAGGAGTCCGCGCCCGTTGCGCCAGACGAAGGTCCGGATCGGCGTATGGTGCCGGACCATCCTGCCCAGCACATTCCGGGCGGCCGTGTCGAGCGCCCGGACCTTCGCCGGGGCCTTGATGGTCTTGGGAAGGGCCTTGACGGCATTCCACGACACAGGTCCCAGCCTGCCCGACGCCGTCTCCTCGAACTTGGGATCGAGCCGCCCGCCGGTCTCGAAGTAGTCCCGCGTCATCTCCAGAAGGAACGACCAGTCCCTTTGGCCCGGAGGCGTTCGGAGTTCCTCGAAGAACCGGAGGAAATAATCCTCTCCGGCCCCCCAACGGCCCTCCAGCCCAAGCAGCTTCAGGAGATCCCACACTTCGACGGGATCCACCTGCATTGGCGTGGCGGTCAGCAGATAAAGGCAACGGGTCCGGTCCTTGAGGCCCCGGTGCTGCCCGTGTCCCGCGAGCAACTGTAGCAGGTGGTTGGGCCGCTGGGTGCGGGTCCCAAACTCCCTGCGGCGGGCGTGATGCGCCTCGTCCACGAGCACGAGGTCCCACTCGGCCTTCAGCACTTCGTCCCGGCGGTCCCTGCGCTTCGCCAGCTGGCTGGACACGATCAGGTGATCCGCCTGCTCCCAGGGCGAGCCGGTGACGGGCGTTTCCCCGCCGTGAACGTCGATCAGCGTCCCGCGTTCGTAGCGGGGAAAGTTCAGCGCGCACTTCTCCCAGAGTTCCTCCTGCCACTGCCGCACCACGCTGGCGGGTGCGAGGATCAGCGACCGGTGGACCCGTCCGGTGACGATGAGTTGCCGTAGCGCCAGCCCGGCCTCGATCGTCTTGCCCAGTCCAACCTCGTCGCAGAAGAGAAAGCTCCTCGGAAACTGCTCGACCACCGCGTCGATCACGCGGTTCTGGTGCGGCCAAGGGGTGACCGCGCCGGTTTCGATCCCGATCCGCGAGGCTCCGGGCATGAACGGGGCGTGGCGCAGGAAGCGGAAGGCCGTCCGTTCCTCCGGCGACGGCTGCCGTTCGAGGGGCTCAACGGTCGGGCGCTTGGCCGGGGCGCGCTTCAGGAGGTTATGGCGGACGGCGTCGGGCAACGGAAGCGCGATCCATCCGGCGGTTTCACCGGTCCAGAGCGACTCGAAACGCCGCCCGATGTCGGCGATCCGATGATCGTCCGGCGGAATGGAGTCTGGGCCATCGCGGCGCGGCCACGAGGCAAAGACGTGGAACACCTCGTAGTTCTCCCGCCAGCCACTTCGAGATTCGTTGACGCTTCCACTGAACGCCACCCTGTTCCCCGCCACGTCCTCGAAGATCCCCTCCTTGGGGTGGTAGTACTCCTGCGAGTCCGGCCGCGGGATCGGGAGGCCATCGGCCCCCACGGGCAGCACGACCCGTATTTCGAGTCTCTCCTTCGCAACCAGCCATGCCAAGATCTCAAGGCGCGCCTCAAGATCGGCGGCGAGGTCGTCGTCGCGTTCAAGCGCCCGCAGCATGGCGCGCTCGGTCGCGCTCTCGACCGAGCCGCGCCGCGAATCGCCGCGTAGGACCGCCTCCACGTCGCCCGCCGAAAGGTCGGCCCCGCAGAGCAGCCGCATCGATCCGTCGTTCTTTACCAAGCGCGCCACCCCGGCGGCGGCCACGGCGAGTGCCGAGCTGCGGAAATACCCCGTCGAGCGGCGGTACCGCACGCTCCGCTCAAGGGCGGGGAGGTAGAATTCGTGCAGCCGATCATCCGCCGGGCTGTACGAGATTCGGAACGGATGGGAGGGCAGGTTCAATGCGAGTCCGGGCCGGATGATTGGATGGTGAAGGGAGGGCCATTCTGGCCGTGCGGCGGGACCAACGTCAACGGTCCACCAGCGGCAGCGCCGCTTGCATCACCTTGGCATCGGGATCCGGCGGTGCCTCGACATCCGGAAAGAACGCGAGCCGCAGACCGTCCAACGCCCGCGCCTCGGGACGGACGAGCGTGCCGTTCTTCTTGACCCGGGGCACCGCCCGGACGAGCGCCTGAATGAGCGACTGGAAGGTGGCATCGCGGCGAAAGCCCGCCCTCCCCAGGAAGTTCTGCGCGGCGTTCGCGCCCTCGTCGGCGTAGAGCAGCATCGCGGTGTGGGCCGCGTCGATCCAGATGCTGAACGTGTCCGAATCGGGGTCCACCCGGCCCTTCCCGCGACGGCCGGACGGGGCCAGAAGCACGACGCTCGCTCCCTTCTTTCGGAGGAGCCTGTTCCCGGCGACGAGGTCCGATTCGAGATCGAGGCCAAGCGCTAGCGCCAGCTTGCGCGCCTCGTCGCCCGGAAACTCGACCGCCTTGAAGGCGTCCCACGCCATAAGATACCAGTCGGTGACGGGATCGAAGCGCGTGTCGTGTCCGAGCAGGCCGCGTTTGCGCAACTCGACGACCTCGGAACGAGCTAGGTCCAGCGCGACATCCGGGCGGAGACGCTTCGGTTCGCCCGTCTTCTCATCGACTTCGGAGGTGAGGACGGGCCAAGACTCCGACAGGATGGCCAGTGTGGGACCGAAGGTGGCGATGTAGAGGTCCACGCCGGAGATGCCCTGGTCCTGAAGTTCCTCGGCCGTCTCGCGGGCCGTCCGGCGCACTCGGCCCCGGATGTCGTCCCACCATGCGGGCTCGGTGGCTTGGGGCCGCTTGCGGCACGTCAGCAGGATCGTGCTCAGCGCGGCATTCTTCTTCGCTTGATGAAGTCCGTGTTCGCTCTCGGTGTGAACCGGCCAGGATGAATGGATCGCGAACCCCGCCTCAAGCAGCGACATGGCGAGCGTGTCCCACGCCTCAACCTTCTTGTGGGTGAACATCACCGTCAGCACACCGTCGTCGCTCAGCACCCTCCGCGCCTCCCGGAAGGAGGCGGCCATCTTGCGCTCGTAGTCGGCGGCGGCAAGCTGCTTCTTCTTGCGGCCCATGCTGGCGAACCGGGCCGGGTTGGCGACCGCCTCGTCGTCCTTGTTCGCCAGATCGTCGGCGAACAGATCGGGGTGGACCCTCCCCAGCGTGCGCTTGAGCCAGACGTAGAAGAAGTCCGACAACTCGCCGTACATCACGTTGTCGTAGTAGGGCGGATCGGTGAGCACCACGTCGATGCTGCCGTCCGGAACGTGGGAGAGGTCGGAGGCCGAGGCCCGGGTCACCCGGACGGGCACTGGCGCGGCGGCCTGCCTGAAGACCCGGTGGGCGGGCTCGGCCAGCGTCGCGAGCCCCTTGTAGGCATCGCAGACCTGATCGAGCCCCCAAGGAAAGAGATTGCGGGAGGCATCGAACTCGCCGTAGGTCCACTTGAACGAGAAGTCGTGCCGGTCGAAGACTCCCCGGATCTTCGTTCGGGTCGGGTCCCAACTCGCGAGGTAGGAGTTATAGTTCACCGCCTTGCTGAGGACCATCCCGAGGTAAGTGATAACGGCCTTCGCCCGGTCCTTAGGCAGTTCGCTCTCGATTTCCGGGACGAGTTCGTGAAGAGCCTCGACGTAGCTGCACAGCGCGAGCAACTGCCGGGGCGAGAACATGTCGGACCAGGTTGGCATCCCGAAGCGGAGCGGCCGGGGATCGGAGGAAGCCTCTGGATACGGCTCCGTGGGCACCCACCCACGGGCGTCCCACAGCGGCAACTTGCGGGCAAGCTCCGCCTCGGCCTTCTCGACGGCCTCCATCTCCTCGTCGTTCGGCGGCCGGTAGTCAAATCCGCCGCGCGGCTTCTTGACCGCGACGCAGTAGAGTTGGGAGCCCATCCTTCCCGCCTGGGCCTCCGCCTTGATGTAGTCCCCCTCGATGGCCTGATCGCTTGCCCACGGAGAGCGGCCCCTGCCGCGCCGCACGGTGCCGTGTCCGGGATCGAATCCGTCGGGTCCAGCACCGTCCTCGATCTCGACAACGCGGAACGTGGCGCGGGCCGCGTTCTCCTCGAAGGAGGGCAGGATGGCCTTGCCGTTCGCGCCAGAGCGCGCCAGCCACCAGTTCGGAGCCAGCGGGACGAGTTTGCCCGTGTAGGGACAGGCCACAGTGCGCGCCCAGATGTAGGCGTGTACGCTACCTGCGGCCTCTTCGGGGTAGTATGGCGAGAGCGCCTTGCGCAGCCGGTGCGTGAGTCGCTTTCCCCACCGGCGGGTGTCGGCAGTCAGTGAGGCACCGTAGGCAAAGGGGTATTCGAGCGTGCCTCGGAGGATAGCCCCGGCGACCGGATTCAGTTCGTTGGCGCTGGTGTCGAAGCCGTAGCGAACCGCTTCAAAGGGTATGGACCCACCGCCGGCGAACGGGTCCAGAACGGACAGCCGATCCTTCCCCCAGGCGTGTTGTAGAAGATCCTCCAGAATCCGGAGTTGATCGCCGGTGGGATTGACCGTGAAGGCGCGCTTGTGGGTGTAGGGTGGGTCCTTGAGCCGGATGCCTTGCTGCTTGGCCCATTGGATTTTCTTCCGCCCCGCCACCGGATCCCCGAAGATCCCGCAGAGGCGAACGAACCACTCTTCGTATTCTTCGGCTGACCGGAACGGTAACTCTCTCTCTCTCTCTCTCTCTCTCGGTCCACGCCGGCAGCACGCTGGCCAGCAACGCCGCCCGGCTCGCCGTGAGGGGCCGTCTGGCCCACCACACGTGGAGACGGTTCAGCGGAGGTTTCCGGGCCGCGCTCGCGTCCCTCATGGATTCGCATCCGATCGTTTCGATCGGAAGCCAGTCCTCGATCAGCATTCTTGGTCGGTTCGTCATCGGAATTCCGGTCTGTCGCGCCCGACTGGGGCTCCGGCGCGAGGTGGCTCCAGGCTGGCAGGACGCTGGCGAGCAGCGCCGCCCGGCTCGCCAGCAGCGGTCGCCGCGCCCACCAGACGTGGAGGAAGTAGAGGGGCGGAAGCGCGCTCGACGCGCCCCGCTCACGCATGGATTCGCAGCCGACCGCCGTGATCGGCAGCCAGTCCTCGATCAGGGTTCGCAGCTTCATGGGAGGGGTGCGGGAGTCCTTCATACGGGATCGATTTCGGTGAGAGTAACGGTATTCCCGCGCCGCACGCCCCGCATCACGACCACCGAGTTCCATAGCGGACGCACGATGTCGTCCATCATCTCAGGTGCGACCTTCACCTTGTGTTGAGCATCGTCCTCGGCGACGATCCGGATCTCGTTGCTGGCACCGCGCGCGTCCGCAAAGAGCAGGGTGCCGCGGATCTCCACAACGCGCTCCTCTGCTCCGGAGCGGGTCCCAGCAGACGAGGTCTTGACATCCTTCTTCGGACGAGTGAAGCCAACCTTGCGAGGCCCTTCAGTCCCCGAGGTGGCGAATCCGACCTGCTTGATGCTCGCACCATCTGGCGCAATCTGTTTCGCCAAAGCGACGGCGTTTCGACGGTAGGAGTCGTCCGGGATCAATTCTTCAAGCTGATCTTCGACAGATCCGTTCACTTTCTCGACAATCGTTAGGAAATCGTGAATCACTTCCGGTAGCTCCGGCAGGTCGAGCACCCCCGGCAGGTGCAATTGGCCACTACCCAGACGGATGGATACCGAGTAGCTCGCCGCCCTTGGCAAGGAGACATGTGGACTCAGGTAGTCTCGTATCGCAGTCTCGGGAGGTCCCCGGCGGCGAAACGGTCTCTCCGCTCTTCTCTCGGTGATCCGCGTAATCATCTTCAACGTATCGTCCACGCGGGTGCGGTAGGCCGTCCATTCGGCGATGCCCAAGCCGACTCCCGGGCCTGACAGCGTCAACTCGATCTCGTTGTCGGCGAGGACAAGTCCGCGCGTCTGCAGGTGCCGGTGGAAGTTGGCCTGCTCCCATACTTCGCGAAGTTCGTCAGCAATGTCGGGCGGAGGGTCCGCCGCAAGTCCGGCGGACGCGAGTTTTTCTGAAAGTCGAATATCATCGCACTCTAGCGCGAGCCAAGCGGCGCTCCGGTGCATCACTGCCAGGGTCATCGGGGTCGGATCCCGCAGGGCGTGCAGTGCCGCCAACTCACTTTCCAAGGCCTGCGCGTACAGCCCCCTGGCTTCGTCCAAGTTCCCTGCTGCCTTGGAGCGATCGGCAAGGAAAGCAAGGTCCATCGCCCGATCATGAGAGGCGCGCGATCTACTCATGTCGTCGCCACCTTGGCCGTCGGGCACCCGAATTCCACGATGATCGCGTAGCCTGAGGTTGCTGCTTCGGCTCGGTTCATTTGACTGAGCTTTTCGCGCACACGCCGGTCGACATCGACGGAAGTCCCTTGGCGAATGCCGGACACTTCGAGACGGACTTCGTCCTGAATCGGATCCCCGTCAACGTCCCGTCCGAGCCAGTAGTCGAAACCCGTGCCGTGTCGGGATCGACTTGTTGTCACATAGCCGAGCAACCGCCGGGCCAGCAGAAGGGCGACTCCCGCGGCTCCGTTCTCAGTAGCGTCAATGTCGTTGCGCCATGTACGGCGTGCTTGCTCGTCTGGAGGCTCCCATTGGAGTGGATACCCGCCAGCTATCGAACCGGTGACGACAAGTTCAACGCCGGGTTCGTGCTGCTGCGACTCCAT
>VYDD01000390.1 GCA_009843625.1 Gammaproteobacteria bacterium
GCGGATCATCGGCAGCGGCAAGTCGGGCGACGCCCAACTGATCGAGTCCATGTACGAGCACGAGTAGTTGTAGTCGCAACCGCCCCCCGAGTCCGTGGGCTCGATGGAAAGCTGGAGCGAAGGCAGCACCGTGTCCTGCCCGAAGCGCTGGGCGTGCAGCTGATCCAGCGAGGTTCCGCAGTAGATGTCGGACCCCTGGGTCTGCTTTGGATGGGACTGCGTCAGGAACACCGCGCTGGAGCGGAAGTGGTCTCCGCCCACCTCCGGAGGCGCGAAGGCCTCCGCCATGCGCACGTCGGTGTTGCTGATGATGGTCATGTAGTCACGCCACGGCTCGAGCCCCTTCAGCACGTTGATGTCGCTGAGCTCGAAGTCCCGTCCCTGGGTGACGGGCGCGAAGAGATGCTGCCTGGCGCCCCACTCGTTGCAGCCGGCGACGCCGTGCACCTCCTCGATGCAGATCAGGCGTGTCGGCTCGCTTTCCGCGCGCCCGCGCGCAATGCCGGCGGGAATCATCGCGTCCAGCAGCGGAAGCGAGAGGGTGGCGCCCGCCCCGCGCAGGAAGGTGCGTCGCGGAAGAGCCTTGCTGGTCAGAAAATGCATGCCACGATCCAGGATGAAGGATGATGGACGCGTGCCCTCCCGTGCCGTACACGGTCGGGCGCGCGGTTCGCGGTCATATCAGTTGAATGTATCCCGGGCCCCGCTGTTCTCGCCATCGGCGAGCGCCAGTGCCTGCTTCATGCGGAACGCGTCGCTCATCACCACTCCGACGATGAAGGACGACATGCGATAGTCGTTCCGCTCGGCCTCGCGCGCGATGGCGCGAACGGCAGGCTGGTCCCGATGGTCGATCCCCCGCCCCAGCGCGTAGGCCATCAGGCTCTCGGTGAATTGGCGCACCAGCGGAATGGGACGCTTGAGCAGGACGCGAGACAGATCCGCCGGGGTCTCGATCTCGGTCCCGTCGTAATAGGTGCTCCGGGTGTCGAGCGGCGTGCCCTCTTCGCGGATGCGCCACTGGCCGGTAACGTCGAAGTTGTCGAGCGCCAGCCCGATGGGGTCGATGAGCTCGTGACAGGAAGCGCAGTCGGGATTGTTGGCGTGGGCTTCCAGCCGCTCGCGGGTCGTCAGCGCCTTGCCCTCACGCGCGCTCGCGGTCTCCTCCAGGTCGGGGATGCCGGGGGGAGGAGGTGGCGGCGGCGTACCCAGCAGCACCTCCATCACCCACAGGCCGCGCAGCACAGGCGACGTGCGGTTTCCGAGCGAGGTCTGGACCAGCATGCTGCCGTGCCCCAGGATGCCACGCCGGCGATCGTCGGGATAGCCCACGCGACGGAAGGCCTCGCCCTGCACGCCCTGGATGCCGTAGTGACGCGCCAGCCGCTCGTTCACGAAGGTGTAGTCGGCGCTGTACAGCTCCAGCAGGCTCCGGTCCTCGCGGATCAGGTTGTGGAAGAAGAGCTCGCTCTCGCGCCGCATCGCATCGGCGAACTGGCGGCTGTAGTTGGGGAAGCGGAACGCGTCCGGGCTGACCAGTTCCACGTCCTGCAGGCGCAGCCAGAGTGACGCGAAGCGGGTGGCCAGCGCCTCCGAACGCGGATCGGCCAGCAGCCGGCGCGCCTGGGCCTCGAGCCGGACCGGATCGGAGAGCGCTCCGTCGCGCGCCGCGGCCACCAGCTCGGCGTCCGGACCGGCGCCCCACAGGAAGAAGGACAGGCGCGCCGCAAGGTCTTCGCCTGCGAGCGGATAGGTCTCTCCGGGCGCGACATCCTCGGGCTCCCGCTCCATGCGGAAGAGGAAGTGCGGGCTCGAGAGGATGGCCTCGAGTGCCGTGCGCACGCCGGCTTCGAAGCCTCCGTCCTCCGAACCCATCTCGTAGAAGACGAGGAGATCGCTCACCTCACCGTCGTCCACGTCGCGGCCGTAGGCTTCCGACGCCAGCCGGGACACGATCTCCTCGGCGCACGGCCGCTCCTCCGCGGCCGCCGTGGGCCTGCAGGAGAAGACCCGCCGCCGGGCGTCGAAATCGGACACGCCCGTGGTGTTGTGCGGCCCTTCGACCGTCAGGCTCATCATGTGCGGGAGCGAAGTGGTTCCGTAGCTGGTCTCGGTGCCGGTCAGCGACCAGTCGTTGGGGCGGATCAGGTCCTCGTAGGGGCCGTCCATCCGGCGGATGAAGGCAGCCGTAAGGCGGTGCTCCCCCGCGCGCACGGGGATGGGGTCGGTGCGCACCGGAAAGCCCTTGCGTCCCTGGAAATCGATGTCGCCGCCGTAGCGCACCAGCGCAACCCGCTCCCCGTTGACGGAGATGTCGATGTCGTGATCGCGCTCGCCCCAGCCCGACATGAAGCTCATCGAGAAGATGTACTCACCGTCGGCCGGGAAGGAGTGCAGGACGCTCACGCCTCCGCGGGTGCCGAAGGGCGCCCCTTCGACCCGCTCCCATTCGTGCTGGGACACCGAGGGCGGGTTGCCGTAGGTGACCGACGTGGTGGCCGCGTCGCGGTCGCCGATGGCGCGGCGCGCGATGTCGCTGGCGGCGGCCAGGTAGGCGTCCATCAGCGTGGGGGTGAGCGTCTGGGCCTCGGCGTTGTTGTCGAAGCTCTCGCTGATGCGATCGGGCGGCAGCCAGTCCTCCGGGTCGACCGTGAGGCCCAGCAGGTCGTGGATGACGCGGGCGTACTCGGCCCGGTTGAGGCGCTGGAACGGGCGGGTGCCCGCATACGGGCGGGCGGCGGCCGCCTCGTCCACCACGTCCTCCAGGTACTGGGCCAGCGCGGTGAGGGTGTCCTCGGTGGGGCGGCGCGACCCAGGCGGCGGCATCATGCCCGCGCGCAGCTTGCGGATCATGCGCTCGGCAACTTCGGCGTTTTCGTCCGCGCGGGTGACGTCGAACCCCTCCAGCGACAGGTTGCCGCGCATGCGGCGCTCGCTGTGGCAGCGGGTGCAATAGCGCTCGACGACGTCTTCGACCGGGGTGGAGCCCAGGTCGGCGGGGAGAACCGGATGGGCATCGTCGTATGCGGGATATGCATCCGGGGCAGACCCATATGTCACGTCGGAGGAGCTGGCGTCACGCGCTCCCTCCGCGACCAGCAGCACACCCCCCAGCGCCACCGCGGCGGCCAGAACCTTCATGACGTCTCCTTGCCGAGCGGGCCGCGGTCCGGCAGCCACTCCACCCAGGGTCCCCGCCAGACATTCGCAACCGGACGAGGACATCCCTTTAATGTAACGATGTGCCGCATGCGGAACAGCCCGCCTGGAACCGACCTTACGGTTGTGGCCGCGCCAGCTCGTCAGCCCGCTTGCCGGGGTCTCCGGCAGCCCGACAGAGCAGGTGAAGCGCAAATACCGGCAGGGGATCACGTAAGTCAAACTGGGACTGCACGATCTGCCACTCCTGCCGTAAGGTTGGCATCCGGTGGAGTCTGACCGAAAAGCCTTGAAAGTCGTGTCGATTGGCGGGACTCTGCGGACGTTCCGAAATCGAGCTGATGTCGCTTGTGGCTACTGGGCCGTGCCGCAACGCAACTTGAATGCGAGTGTCGAGCGGCCCCCGTTCCGTGGCCGGTGTGATCACGCACAGGGATGATCTAGCAGGTTGGTGTCCCTCCCGTCGCGACGCTGACGCTACAACGACCATCAACCGACTGACGGAAGCATCCCAGGGCACGGATCGCCTGTCACTCGGCGCAGCGGGTGGAGAGACACTCCGTTGGCCGAGTTGCCGTAGGTTACCTCCATCTCGCCGAGCCCTTCTATGTGCCGCCGCCCGGTAGCGTGCCGGAAGACAAGGGCACTGTCGGCGTGGATCCTCGCAACCCTGTGAATCCGGTTTGACGGCGTGCGCACCATCGCGTAGCAGCCGGTCTCGGGGTTGATGATGGCGCCTTGCGTCGTCTTGTCGCTTCCGAAGAGCACGAGGTTGCCCAAATCGTCGAAGGACGGTCGGAGTCTCTTGCTCCACATGGGGCATTCTCTCCTCAGGGTCACCCCGTTCACCGTCACTGCCCGGAGGCAGTCGTCCTCGATAAAATCTGTCGGCACTGCGATCCTGCGTGCCTCATGACCGGCCCGGTACACGAACACCGAATCCGATCCGGTGTCGTAGCTCGACACGACGTAGGCGACACCATCCAAGCAGGAGATCCGCGAGGACGATAGCCGCTGACTGATCGCTACGCCGAGTTCAACCGTTGCCGCCTTGATTGCCCTACCGTTCGACAGCACGGGGCCGATGTTCTCGTCTCCATCCGGCCCCCGTCGCACTACTCCGCCTTGAGTGGGCACGGCTGGGGCACCGGCCAAATCGCAAACGGCTTGGCGCGTCGGTGCATTCGGCGTCCAAGTGCGGACAAACTCGCCCGATGCGTCGAACTCGATGACCCTCAGCAAACCGGAGGCGTAGATGCCGCCGCCACGGGCGACGGCCAAGTCGCGGAAGCCGTGCGTCAGCTCCCTTGGACCGTCGCCCGTGGGCGTCGGAAGCGTGCGAACCCACTCGCCGGTTTCAAGCGAGAAGGCCATGATCCCTTCCGGCTCCTCATCGTCACGCACGTAGAGAACCTGCCTCGCCCAGTCCACGGCAATGTCGTGGTGGAACATGGACCGCCACTCGTCGTCGATAATGGTTCGACCGACCTCGAAGTCGACTTCCACGACCTGCTGCGCCTCAGCGACAGGACCACCCAAGATAGCGATTCCCACCGCCGCACTCTGAATGCCCCCTCTCACAGGCAGCCGCCCTCCTCGTGGCCTACTCCTCTTCGCTTCCACAGTCGCCGTAGTCGCACTCGACGGTCGTCTCCGTCGTGACCTCGGTTCCATCTTCCGTCTCCACAACAGAGTTGCACACTACCGGTCGGGTCGTTTCCCCCCGGCTCCGCGCACTACCCCATACACCTCAACACTCTCCTCCTCCAGCTCCGTGCGGCGCAGCAACACGGCGATGCTTGCATTGCCGCCAAGCAGCGTCTTGTCGGAGTCGAGCGTGATTGTTGCACGCAGCGCCTCTTCTCGGGCACTGGCCACGAACCAAACGGTCTTCCCATTCTGTGCCCGGTTCGGGGTCGTAATGTCTATCCAGATATCTTCTCCCATTGCCACGACCCGCTGAGCTGGGGCGGCGTTCTTTCCCGACGCTGCCCGCTCCACACCATCGTACACCGCCCGCAATCTGGCACGGTACTCCTGACCTACGGACAAAACCACGCTGTCTCCGTATTCCGACAGCCGGGGTCCCAAAGGACGGCGCGCCTCCAGCGGCAGCGCGATTTCGACGGGAGGACCACCACTTCCGGCTTCGTGCAACTCGATGACCGGACGATCCATCGGCACGAAGAACCACCGGCCGGCTGCCGTGCCCAGGTGCGCGGTCCCAAGTACCGGAATACGGTACGTTGTCGTGCCCGACATCGTGGATGTCGTTTCCGAAAAGGAATAGCTGTAGGCGAACCAGCGCCGTTCGAGACCGATGGTCTCTCGTGATCGTGCCCTGAGCAGCGCAATGGCGGAATGTGTCTCGAAAAGCTGATTCGCGCCTTGGGGCGCCGGCTCACGCGCTGCGAGGATCCACGCGTGAGCCGAAACGGCCCCATATGCAAACGCGGCGCGCCGGTTGACCCTGGGAATCATGTAGACCTCCGGTTCGCTACCCGGGACCCACACGGTGCCGCGGTGCAAGGAACCGTCGAAGGCGACGACGGTATCACCGATAGCCGAGATCGGACCGATGGACTGGAACTCACCAGGGCCATCGCCTTGCCGGCCCAGCGTTGCCGATACCCTGCCTGTGGCGTCCAGAACCAGCAGGCGCCGGTTGCCGGAATCGCTGACGACAACGCTTCCGTTACCGAGAACGACGGCACCCCCGACTCGGTGCAAGAGCTCGGCGCCGTCGTGACCGACCTTGAACAATGGCGACTCTGCGAGCCGCCATTCCGGAAGAGGGGGGCGCTGTTCCTCCAGAGCTTGGAGCGCCCGAGCGGATCCCCGGCCGACGCTACCCACGGCTACCCCAAGGGTGCAGAGGCCCAGAAGAAGTCTGGCGGAGATCGAGGATGCCATGGTCCTCATGGAATCGTGTGTCCCTACGAGCACGTGCACGATGGCGCGCTGAACCCGCATTTGCAGCACGCGGTGTGCCCGTCGTCGCAGTCAACGCTGCATCCGGTATTGCCGCAGGTAATGCTGCATGCTTGGCTGTTCGGCCCGCCAGCGGTGCAAGCGCTACTCCCCGCCATTCCGAAGAGGTCAACAAAGGCGTCGTCGGACAGCCCTTGGGTCGGCAGCCTGATGTCCCACCCGATCGTGTGGGCGAGCCCGTAGCCGTCTACCGTCCAGTCCGAAGGCATGGCCGCCAAGGTCCGCAGGTCGGTGGCCGGAGCGTCTTGGTCTCCCCAGATCGTGAACGTCAGATGACCGACGGACTCGTCCTGAACCGAGACCCTTCCCGGAGACCAGGCTACGCGAGCACTCCTCATCACGAGGAGGTGCTCGGCCCCAGACTGCGCCGTCGCTTGCAGCCTGAAGATGTGGTCCACCCGCCCATCGGATGGCTGCGACCCGGTGGAAGCGTCGGCGAAGATGATGTAGTCGGTCGCGCGACCGCCGTCCACGTGCTTGACGGCGACCACAATGTCACCGGTGATCGATCCGGTGTCGGGTCCCGGCTGGGGCGACTTCGCGCCCGACGGCGCGAGGAGCGTGGTTGCGATCAGCAGGGTGAGCGCGCCTTGCTTCTTCATTTGTTCCTCCTTGCGGTGAGGATAGGGATCAGTGGCTTTTGCTGCCAGTAGCGACAACGGGGGCCACTGAAGGTTGATGATCGGCAGACGGCCTCCCCAGACCTGAGACCTCGATCAGGGAGGACAGCGTCGGCACACCTGTAACGGATCCGTTCGGACCTATGAATGTGGGTGTCCTTCGCAGGCGGAGATGGTCAATCAGCGCCGAGTCTTGAGCGAGCCGTGATCGGACAGGAGGACTCGGGTCTTCCATGCACTTGGTCCAGCGACTTCGTTCGTTGGCCCCCAGTCGTGCTGCCAGCCCACCGGGAAAATGATTGAGGAAGCTCGAATCCGTGGGCAGAGCGGCGTACTCGTACAGGAGGTCGTGAATGGCGCTCAGGTGCTCCTCAGCCTGCGCGCACGCGGCAGCGACCGCGGCGAGCCGGGAGCGTTCGCTGCCAAGTCGAACAACGTGGCGGAGCCCAATGCCCGCAGACGGATGGGCGACCGAAAATGAATCGAGGACCGCCTCGGCCTGCTGGCAAAACGGGCACTCGTAGTCAGAGAAGACCACCAAGCGAATCTGCGGCGAGTCCGTGATGAGCGAGCTTCCATTGGCGACATGGCTCCAACCGAATTCGGAAAGGTAGGCCGCCCGAAGGCGAGAAGCGGATTCGCGCACGGTCGGCATCGCCGGACCACTGGGACCGAAGAGCGCGATCGCCCAGATCCCCAGGAGCGCCCATGTGACGACCTCGGCCCCGCGACCAGCGCGGCTCGCCTCCGACCTGTCTGCCCTGTTCCGTCCTCCGAGCCTTCGCATCGCTGACCTTCTCCTGTTCGCCGGTTGCTGTACGGTGCCGGGGCTTCGCTGGAAGCCAGATCCGGCGGTCGATAAAGCGTCGGGCCGATGCAGCTCCCCTGGCCTCAGCCCCGCGACCAAGTTGGTTACGAGCGCCGGTTGAGTGGGTTTCCCCGGCCTGTACCTTCAGTATCGCCAGCGAATGGAGGCGGTCCTAGAGGGGAATCCCGGGTTTTCCGACGGGAAAAACCCGCAGCGTCATTGACGGGAGATTCCCCCCGAGCCGGGGGTGGACGTTCCAGACAGGTCCCCGCCGGAAGACGCCGACGGCGACCGAACCGCCTTGCGGGATTTACCAAGCGGCCAGCTTTGTGGAGCGGGACCGTCTGGACTATCCTTGTGGCGCGGATATGGGTTCGCTTCCGTGACACCAGAGGCGCAAGGAAGGAGGGGACACGGCATGCGGATCGCACGCGTTCAGATCGTCGTCGCCGCCGTCCTGCTGGCAGGATGCGCGACTCTCCGCCCGGAGCCCTACGAGGACTTCTTGGCGGTCGGCGCAACTTACCCCGCCGGAAAGCTGCCGGTCGCCCGGATCAACCGCCTGTTCGGTCGTGACGCCGACGCGCCGGTGGAGGTTGCGGTAGGTCACCGGGAGACGCGGACCCGAGATGGGGAGATCACCCACGCGTCCATTGGGCTCGCTTATCCAGAGGACCATAGATGCGCGCTGGATTTCAGCGACTCGCCCGCGCGGTTCCAAGAGTTCATGGAGTGCCGAGCAAGATTCCAGGACGCCATCTTCTGTGTGATCGTCGGCGAAGTGGAGTCCGAAAACATCACGCTTCACACGATACTGGGGTTCCACATCCACCCCCGTCACGAGGGGCGGCGGACATGCGGCCGTCATCGTGACCGCCGGAGCATATCGAGCTTGGGAACTGCTGACGGCGCGGATCAACTTGAGCAACTTGAGCATCCGGCCGGGGAAACTAGCGCGGTGGTGCGGAGTTACGCTGATTACCACCGCACCGGAGTGTGAAAAAGACATGGAGGGTCGATTCACAGTCCGGGGCTTCGAAGATTCACACGGTCGCCGCAATAGCCGTCGCAGGGTCGCCCGGGTCTTCCCGCGGCCCGAGTACCGGTCGAAGGCAATCCGGTCGGGGTAGGTGCCAAGCGGCAGACCGAGCACCTCGTCGGCCGGTGCCAACCGATGGACGGCCCTCGACTTATGACCGTACCTGAGCGCGGAAACGACATGGGGGTCCGATGCGCACTTCGCGTCTCCGGCGGTGCGCACCGGACCTCCTGCTCATCCCGCAGCGCGGCAAGGTCTTGCGGCTCCGCTGCCGGGTCGCCCGTGGCGCACCAGCAACTGGGGCCGTGGCGGGAGCGACCCCCCTCGCAGAGGGCTCGGTACGGGTTCGGGGCGAGGTGGAGATTCACACCCCGCCCCTTCCCTCCTGGGGTCGCTACCGCATCAACAATCCCTGGCGGGAAGGCCGTCCGAACGCCGCCGTGGAACGCGGCGAATCAACCCGCTCCTCCTGCGGCTGCCGCCGTTGCCCAAACTGCTCGCGCCGTTCTCCCTGCCAGCGTCCGCCCGCGTGGTCGCTGGCTCCGGCCACCCACGAGCACCTCGGCCCCGACACCGCGATCCGCGTCTGCCTTACGCAGCGGCCCCCGTCCGGGTTTCACCCGCCGGCCATGGAGACCGCCGGTTCGATGCGGCGGTCCGGCTTGCCGAGAGTCGGGTTGCCCCCGCCGTGCGCCTCCTCCGGGCCGCACATCTTTCCCTTGTAGCCGCCCGTCGCCTTGGGGTTCTCGGGACCCGCCCGTGGGCGGGTCCTTGGCCGACTGGGTGCCAGCCATCCAAGTTATGCTCTTCCATACCCTGTCGAGCCCTGAAAACCGCTCTCACGGCCATTCTGGGCGTTTTGGCGGCCGTTTCGTGGAATCCGAGGCCGTGGGATCGCCTGTAACGCACGAACTCCACTCCCGGAGGGGTAGGAGTACCCCCGGTTTCGGGCTTTCGGCCGAGGAACTCGACATCCTCGCGGCGGATGATCGAGCTGCGGAAACCGGGTGGAGGCGCGCTCGCGACCGCTGAAAGGCTGGCGATGGCCGCGCGGCCCACGAGCGCCATCAGGTGACCCGGGTCCGGCGCTCCGCGCCCATGGACATGGCGCGGGACGGTCGTTATAGGGGGTTCGGGGGCATCCCCCGACCAGAGTTTTTGTGAAACAAAATAACATCTGGCTCCTCCACAAACCGGAGAACCCAGCGCCCCCGTGGCGGCTGCCCCGCAAGGCTGATCCCGCGCACTCCCCCGAAGGCCGTTTCATCGACCGGGCCATGATGGCCTGACGGAAGACTAGCGGAAAACCCCCGCCCACGCGACCTTTCGTTCGCGCAGATCGTGCAGTCCATCTATCGAGAGGAATCGAATGATGGCACGCACGAAACGAAGTCGGCGCTCGTACGGCGCCGGCGAATGGGGCCGGAACCGGGTCAGGATCTTCCCCGACCCGAAGACCGGCATGTTCCAGATCGAGTGGCGAGAGAACGGGCGCAGGCTCACCCGGTCCCTCAAGCACCGTGACTGGCGGCGCGCGAAGCGGCAGGCGGACGAATTCGCCGCCGGGTTCGCCGGACCGGAGATCGGGGGCGCGGCGGAAACCAAGCCCGAGCCGCTCACTCTGGAGCGGCTCTTTGACATCTACGGTCAGGAGGTGACGCCCGCCAAGGGCGCTCACACGCGGCAGCACGACCGAACGTCGATGCGGATGTTCCTCGACCTCTTCGGACGGTCCCGCGACCCGGCGACGCTGTCCCAGAGGGACGGGGACCGATTCATCCGGGAGCGCCGCGCTGGCAGGATCGGACCGAGTGGCAGGCCGGTGGCGGACCGGACGGTCGAATACGACCTGAAGTTCCTGATCGCCGTCCTCAACTGGGCGGCGAAGTCCCGGGACGAGCAGGGCCGGTTGCTGCTCGACCGGAATCCGCTGAGAGGGCTCAGGACGCCCACGGAGAAGAACCCGAACCGGGTGGTGCTTGGCGAGGAGGAGTACCAGGCGCTTCTGGAGGTGTCACTCCGGGTGGACTGGCGGTTCCATGTCGCGCTCGTGCTCGCGCACGAAACCGGCCACCGGATCGGTGCCATCCGGCAGCTTCGGTGGCGTGACATCGACTTCGAGGACGGAACCATCGTCTGGCGCGCCGAGCACGACAAGACCGGCTACGAGCACGTCACGCCCGTCACGGACGAGGCCTTGGATTCCTTGAAGGAGGCGCGGAGTTGGAATCCCGCTGCCGGGGATGCCCCGGTCATGCCCGCACCCCGGAATCCGTCGGCCTGCATGGGAGCCGCGTTGGCGCAGGGGTGGTGGGACAGGGCCGAGAGGCTCGCGGGACTGGAGCCGAAGCCCGGCAGGGGCTGGCACTCGCTGCGGCGCAAGTTTGCCAGCGACCTGATGGACCAGCCGTTGAAGGTGCTCTGCCAACTCGGCGGCTGGAAGACGGCCAAGACGGTGCTTCGGTGCTATCAGAGAGCCGACGAGGGACAGCTTCGGAAGGCTCTGGAAGACCGCCGCCGGGCTCGCGGCTGAAATCGAGACCAGCGGGAATCATTCAGCGGGAAATCGGGCTGTCGAACATGCAACCACATTCACTGCAATAAGATGCGAAACTTCAACCACATGTCAGCCCGTCTTATCCTACGATGGTCCTGACGTTGCGGCTAAAGGGGAGGCGGACGATGGGTGCCTTGCACGGGCTGCAGGCGAGTTCCCTGTTCGCGCTCATTCTCACGGCGGTTCAACTGGAAGCCCAGGAGGGCGCCATCGCCGGCCGAGTGACGGACATGGAGACCGGCGTGCCGCTGGCATCCGCCGCCGTGGAAGTCCTGGGTCAGACGGCCACCTCATCGGTGACCGACGCGGCCGGCGAATTCCGCGTCTCGGTGCCGGTCGGCACCCATTCGCTCCTGGTCACGCTGATCGGCCATGAGTCTTCGCGCACGGACGGTGTAACCGTGGAGGCCGGAGAAACGGCATCGGTCGCCATCCAGCTCCGTTCGCGCGCGCTCGTCCTCAACCAGTTGGTGGTGACCGTATCCCGCCGGGAGGAGAAGGAGCTCGACGCCCCGGCCTCCGTCTCCACCCTGACCAACCAGCAGATCTCCCGCATCATCGCGCGAACCCCCGCGGACCACGTCAGGACGCTCCCGGGAGTCGACCTCGCCAGCACCGGTCTCACCCAGAGCTACGCGGTCGTGCGCGGCTTCAACAACGTGGCGTCCGGACGTCTTCTCAGCATCGTCGACAACCGCTATGCGCGCATCCCGGCGCTCAGGATCAACGCCATCAACATGATCCCGACCACCGACATGGACATCGAGCGCATCGAGCTCGCGCGCGGCCCGGGCGCGGCGCTCTACGGGCCCAACGCGGCCGAGGGCGTGATGCACATCATCACCTGGTCGCCGATCGACCGGCCGGGGACGACCGTCACGCTCGGTGGCGGCGAGAGGTCGGTCGTGCAGTTCCTGCTGCGCAGCGCGCACTCGGTCTCCGACCGGTTCGGCTTCAAGGTGTCGGGCCAGTATCTCCGCGGCGAAGACTGGGAGTACGAGGACCCGTGGGAGGTGCAGGCGCGCACGGAGGAGCCCGACCATCCGCGCATCGGGATCCGCAACCCGCTCAACGAGCGCTTTTTCGGCGACGTGCGGGCGGACTATCGCTTCGCGGACGATGGCGAGTTCATCGTCTCGGGCGGACTCAACAACTCCCTCAGCAGCATCAACCTCACCGCCATCGGCTCCTCCCAGACCCACGACTGGCAGTACCGCTACACCCAGGCGCGGCTGCTGAAGGGACGCTTCTTCGGGCAGTTCTTCCTCAATCAGACGCATTCGGGCCACAACAGCTACCTGCTGCGCAGCGGCGATCTCATCGTCGACCGCTCGCGCACCATGGCCGCCCAGCTTCAGCACGGCCTGGATCTCGGCACCCGCCAGAGCTTCACCTACGGGATCGACTGGCAGCGCATCGAGCCCCGCTCCCAGGGCACCATCTACGGGCGCAACGAAGACGACGACGTCCTCGTGGAGGCGGGCGCCTACCTGCACTCCGAGACGCGGCTCGGGGACCGATTCGACCTGGTGACCGCGTTTCGGGTCGACGATCACAACCGCCTGACCGGCCTGAACTTCTCGCCGCGGGCCGCGCTCGTCTTCCGTCCCGCCGAAGGCCACAACCTGCGCCTGACCTACAATCGCGCCTTCGCGAACCCCTCCACGTCGGCGCTCTTCCTCGACATCGCTTCGGGCAGGCTGCCGATCGTCCCGGGCATCGGCTACACATTGCGCGCCTTCGGCGTCCCCGGCGACGGCATGAGCTTTTCGGACCGCTGCTCCGGCGGGTTGATGGACTACTGCATGCGATCGCCCTTCATGCCGGGCCAGCTCCCCGCGAACGCCGCGCCGTTCTGGCCCGCGCTGGTGACGCAGTTCGCGCCGGAGATGCTTCACCCGCTCCTGATGGGGCCAGGGAATCGCCCCGGCGATCCGGCGCTGGGCACGGTCTTCCGGCGCTTCGACCCGAACGCGCTCGGCGTCGAGGGCGGCGACATCTTCCCCCTCGATCCGGGACCAAGAGCGGTTCCTCCCCTCGTCGCGACCACCTTCAACACGATCGAGGCCGGGTACAAGGGGCTGATTCAGGACCGTGTGCGGCTGGCCGCCGACGTGTATTACGCCAACGTCGAGAACTTCGTCGGCGCGCTGAAGGTGGAGTCGCCCAACGTCTTCCTGGATCCGGCCTCGACCGGCGCGTTTCTGCAGAGCCGGCTCGGCTCGCTGGTTCAGGCGGGCCTGGTCACGCCCGGGCAGATGACCGAACTGGCCGCGGGGCTGGTGTCCGTGCCCCTGGGAGTGGTCACGCCGGACGGGTTCGACGTGCACGACATGGTCTTCACCAGCCGCAACTTCGGATCGGCGAGCTACTGGGGGGCCGACTTTTCCGCGCAGTACCTCGTCTCCGACCGGGTGAGCCTGACCGCGGGGTATTCCTTCCAGAACACGGATTGCTTCGATTTCGACGACGACGGCCACTGCCCCGGCCCGGACGACCTCGCCCTCAACGCTCCCAGCCACAAGGGCTCCCTCGGCCTCGCCTACACCGACCGCGCCGCGGGATTCACTCTCGACGGGCGCTGGCGCCTTTCCGACGCCTTCGAGATGAGTTCGGGCGTCTTCAGCGGGCGCGTGGATGCCTACCAGGTCGTGGACGTCACAGCCGGTTATCTGCTTCCATTTCAAACAAATACGCGCCTTGAGTTCACCGTCTACAACGCCCTGAACAACCTGCACCAGGAATTCGTGGGCGCTCCGGAGCTGGGCAGGCTGGCGCTCGTGAGGGTGCGCTACGACTTCTGAGGGAAGCGGGTCAGGTCGCGCCGTTTCGCCCGCTGGCGTCTCGCCGAACAGCCCGTTGGATTTCTGCCGTTTCACCCGCTGAGATCGTGCCATTTTCACC
>VYDD01000331.1 GCA_009843625.1 Gammaproteobacteria bacterium
GTGGTGCTCCGCCTGGCCGGACCGGACGTCACCGAGGTCACCCGCGCGGTCCCGCTCACCACGCGCCTCATGCACGACCTGCTGGACGGCCGGCTGGAACTGGTCGCCCACACGCGCGTCGGGTTCGAGCACCGCAGGCTGGTGCCCGAGGGATAGGCCCGCCTCGCGTCGCGTCCCTCTTTTGCTCGCCGCCCTGTTCAACCACCCGGAGGTGGCGCGCGTCCTTCTCCCGGATCCAGCCGCTCCGGCACCTGGGGGGCGCGCAGCTCGGCCGCGAAACGGGTCTCGTCCTCGACCCGTGCGAGCCGGGTTTCCAGCGAATCCAGATCCTCGCGCATCGCGGCGAGCATGCGCTCGTCACCGCGCGGCAGCGAACTCTGGTTCTGCCTCGTCCAGAAGAAGCGCAGCACCGTGTAGATCACGGCCGAACCCCAGCCCGCGGCGAAGATCGTAATCATGAAGGTGATGAAATCTCTCATTAGCGCGATCCTACCGGTCAGCCGGTCCGGCTGTTCCGGATCGCCGCCCCGCAGGGGAGATCCGGACATGGACGACCCGCTTGCCTGATACAGCCCCCGCGGGCACCTTCCAAGCCTTGCATGCCGGCCCGCCAGACGCCGCATGCGAGCCTGCCGGACCCCGGTGTCCCGACCCGTCCATCGTTGGGAAAGCCGGAGTCTTCCCCGACATCAATGAAGGACCAGCAGGAGGAAGAGCATGAAGTCGCTGTCTTACAACCGTTTACTCGTTATCCTCGCCGTCGCCGCCGCGTGGGCTGCAGAGGCATCCGCGCAACAGAAGCCCACTCTGACCCCCGACGACTACGGCCAGTGGGAGACCCTGGGCCAGGCGACGCTCTCGCCCGACGGCCTCTGGCTCGCGGTCGGCATCAGCAGGGTCAACGACGAAGCCGAGCTGCGCATCCACCACACCGATTCCGACTCGGTGGTGGTGGTCCCCTTCGGCCGGAGCCCGCAGTTCAGCGAGGACGGGGCCTGGCTCGCCTACGCGATCGGCATCTCGCCGGATGAGCGGGAGGCGCTCCAGGAGCGTCGCGAGCCGGTGCGCAACGACATGGGGCTGCTGAACCTGCGCACGGGCGAGCAGGAGACGATCGAGGACATCTCGTCCTTCTCGTTCTCGGGAGACGGGCGCCATCTCGCGCTGCGGCGCTACGCGGCCGAGGAGCAGGAGAGCGCGGGAGCGGACGCCATCGTGCGGAGTCTGGCCTCGGGGGCCTCGATAAGCTTCGGCAACGTCGGCGCGCTCGCGTGGCAGGACCAGGGACATCTGCTGGCGATGACCGTGGATACCGAAGACCGCGTGGGCAACGGGGTCCGTCTCTACGATCCCGAGTCGGGCCGGATCAGCTCGCTGGACACGGACGAGGCCGAGTACCGGCGACTCTCCTGGCGCGAGGAGGCGGCGGATCTGGTCGTGCTCAAGACTTACACGGACGACGAGCACGAGGACACGGCGCATGTCGCGCTGGCGTGGCGGAACCTCGACGAAGGCGACGGCGAGGCCCTCGTTCTCGATCCGCGCGAGTCTCCTACGCTGCTTCCCGGACAGCGCGTGGTCGAGCACCGCTCGCCGTCCTGGTCCGAGGACGGATCCATCCTCTTCCTCGGTTACCAGGAACGGATCCCGGTGCCGGAGGATGAAGGAGAGCGCGAAGAAGAGGCGGAGGGTGGCGAAGAGGAGGGCGATGCCGAGGGCGAGGAGGATACTGAAGGCGAAGGAGACGAGGGGGACGCAGGCGACGACGACGACGAGGAGCGGGCCGGCGTCGAGATCTGGCACACCCTCGATGTCGATCCGGTGCCTCAGCAGCGGGTGCGCGAGCGCCTGTTGCGGCAGCGCAACCAGATCGCCGCATGGCACCTGGATGACGGGCGCTTCCTGATGCTCGGCGGCGAGCGCGCCGACCAGACCACGCTGCTGGAGGGAGGCGGCCACGTCCTCAACCGCGACGAGACCCCCTACGACGTGGACGCCATGTTCAATCAGCAGTTCTACGACCTGTATTCGGTGGATACGGGCTCTGGCGCCGAGTCGCTGGTCCGCGAGCGGATCACGCTTGGGGCCCAGGGGAGCCCGGAAGGCCGCTACGTCGTGTGGTTCGAGGGCGAGGACTGGTGGAGCCACGACCCCTCCAGCGGGGAGACGCGCAACATCACCGGGGGGCTGGGCGGGACCTTCGTCAACCTGGACCTGACCCCGACCCGGGAGCAGATGCCCGCGTTCGGGCTGGCCGGCTGGACGGAGGACGACGAGGCCGTGCTGATCAACGACCGCTGGGACGTCTGGGAAGTGCAGGCGGACGGTTCCGGCGGCCGCCGCCTGACTCGGGGCGCGGGAGATGAAGTGCGCTACCGCGCCATGCAGCCGGACCCGGAAGCCGAGGCCTTCGATGCCGGCGAGCCCATCTACTACTCCACCTACGGGCAGTGGACCAAGGAGGCGGGATTCTCACGGGCCCGGCCCGGCCAGGACCCCGAGTCCCTGATCTGGGACGACGCCTCGTACGGCTCCTTCGGCGGCGCCCTGCGAAAGGCCCGGGACGCCGACGTCTTCGTCTTCCGGCGCGAGCGCTTCGACGATTCGCCGGACTACTTCGCGGCCGGGCCGGATCTCGACGACGCCGGCCAGGTCACGCGCACCAATCCCTTCCAGGACGACTATGCCTGGGGACGCACCGAACTGGTCGAGTACGAGAACGAGTGGGGACGGCGCCTGCAGGGAGCGCTGACCTATCCCGCCGACTACGAGCCGGGACGGCAGTACCCGATGATCGTCTATCACTACGAGCTGCTGTCGCAGGGCCTGCACCAGTACCAGGTGCCGGACCCGACCCGCTACTACAACCAGCAGATCTGGACCCACGAGGGGTACTTCGTCTTCCGCCCGGACGTCGTCTACCGCGACCGCCGGCCGGGACAGTCCAACGTCGAGACGTTGCGCCCGGCGGTCGCTGCCGTGCTGGAGACGGGGCTGATCGACCCGGAGCGGATCGGGCTGATCGGGCACTCCTGGGGCGGCTACCAGACGACCTTCTTCGTCACCCAGGACAACCTGTTCGCGAGCGCGGTGGCGGGCGCGCCCCTCACCAACCTCATGAGCATGTACCTGTCGTTCTATTGGAACAGCGGGGGCACCGACGCGCGCATCTTCGAGATCAGCCAGGGCCGCATGCAGGTCCCGTGGTGGGAGGACTGGGACTCCTACTTCAACAACTCTCCCGTCCATCACATCGAGAACCTGGACACGCCGCTGCTGATGATGTTCGGGACGGAGGACGGCGCGGTCGAGTTCAACCAGGGGGTCGAGTTCTACAATGCCGCCCGCCGGGCCGGCAAGCACATGGTGATGCTGGTCTACGAGGGCGAGAACCACGGGCTGGCCGAGGAACCCAACCAGCTGGACTACCAGAACCGCATCCTGGAGTGGTTCGGGCACTACCTGAAGGGCGATCCGGCTCCGGACTGGATCACCAAGGGGGTTCCCTACCTCCTGCAGAAGGACGGGCCGAGGGCGCGAAGGAGGGTGGTAAGCTAGCGGCGGGATGTTGGCCGGGGACGATCCCGCCCGGCAGGCGGCGGTCGCGCTCGTGGTGCGCCGCGATCCGGAGCCGACCTTCCTGCTGGTGCGCCGGGCCCATTCGCCGCGCGATCCCTGGTCGGGGCAGATGGCGCTCCCCGGGGGGCGCCGGGATCCGGAGGACATCGATCTGCGCGAAACCGCGGTGCGGGAGACGCGGGAGGAGGTCGGGATCGACCTGGATCGCTCGGGCACGCTCCTGGGCCGGCTGCCCGACCTGAAGCCGACCTCGCGGGCGATTCCCCGGCTGGTGATCGCGCCCTTCGTCTTTCGCCTGTCTCGTGACGCCGACGCGCGCGTGGCGAGCGCCGAGATCGCCGCCGTGTACTGGGTGCCCGTCGCCGACCTCAGCGTTCCCGGGGCGCGCTCGGCGGTGGCGGTGGAGACGCCTGCGGGGAAGCGGGAATTCCCCTGCTACCGCGTTGAGGGCCATCCGGTATGGGGACTCACATACCGAATCCTGCAGCGCTTCCTCCGGAGTCGGCTGGCAGAGCTTCCGCCGGTGGCGGGCGACAACGACCAGGGGGTGGTAGAATGACTGCCGAAGCAGCGTTCCCCTCACCGCATCCGGACCGGAGCGCAAAGTGAAGACGGAAGAACAGACCCGTTACCGCGAGCGCACGCCCTGGGCGTTCTGGGTGGACCTCATCTATGGCGCGGCCATCGCGTCGGGCGCGTATTCCGTGTTTGTCACCTCGGGCGGCGGCATGCTCTTCCGGCTGGCCGCGGGCGCGGCCATGCTCGCCGGGGGATGGGGTCTGCGCATGGTGCTGGGGGGGCTGACCGTGCTGGTGCAGGAGAGCCGCATCGTTATGCACCTGGGCACGGTGCGGCTCGTGCGCAGGACGGTGCCGCTGGACAGCATCGTCTCGCTGGAGAGCGTGCGCTACAGGCCGCTGCTCGAGTTCGGCGGCTGGGGAGTGCGCGGCGCGGGCAAGAAGAAGGCCTGGACCGCCCGCGGCGATCGCGCAGTCGTGGTCGAACTCGACGAGGACCGGAAGCTCTACGTGGGGAGCGACCACCCCCAACGCCTCGAGGCGGCCATCCGGAGCGCCGTCGCGGGACGCCGCAAGAGGGACGACTAGGGGCTACCGGCCCCTCTGCAGGGTGTTGCAAATCCGCAGATGCAACAATATGTTGCCAAACGGACAATGCAACAGGACGTTGCCAACCCGGGAATGCAACACTGTGCGGAGGGTCTGGGGCGGTAGAACCTCACGCTAACCGCCGACCTCCGCGGCAGCCGCGTCCGTCGCCCAATCGGGCATCACCCCGCGGTCGAAATCGAAGACCGCCTCTCCCAGCAGCATCACTACGGTGGTGACCACGATCACCCCGATCAGGTTCAGCATGATGCCCGCGCGGGCCATCTGCCCGACCGAGATGCGGTCGCTGCCGAAGACGATGGCGTTGGCCGGCGTCGCGACCGGCATCATGAAGGCGCACGACGCGGAGAGTGTCGCGGGGAGCATCAGCGTGAGCGGATTGATCTCCGTCACCACCGCCACCGAGGCCAGGATGGGGAGAATCATCTCCGTGGTGGCCAGGTTGCTGGTCAGCTCGGTAAGGAAGGTGAGCGTGAGGCACACCAGAAGGATGACGACGACGGGTGGCAGCCCGCCGAGTCCCTGGAACTGATTCCCGATGATGTTCGCGAGTCCGGTGTCGGTGAAGCCGGCCGCAAGGGCGAAGCCACCTCCGAAGAGGAGCACGATGTTCCACGGCAGACGCGGGATCACCTCCGCGCCCATGACCCGGTTCGCGGTTGCGAAGCGGGCTGCCCGGCGAAGCGGTCGCGGCCACTTGCGGATGGGGCCGGCGACCGCCTCGCTCGCCGCGCGCGGCGGCTGGTTCCGGGTCGGGATGAAGAAGAGGACCGCCGCCATGGTGATCGCCACGGTGCCGTCGTCGATCATCCCGGGGAATGGCAGGAGGTTGGACCAGCCCGGGATGGTTCCAAAGCCGAGCTCCAGGTCCCGCCGGAAAATCCACAGCACCGCGGTGATCGCGAAGACGACCAGCACGGAACGCTCCTCGAACGAGATCGGACCGAGCCCGGCGCGCTCGCGCTCGAGGACATCCCGGTCGATCTGCACTTCCGGCGACGGGCGATAGAGGACCTGGGTAAGGATGAACCAGCACACCGCGACCATCGTGATCCCGATGGGCGTGGCCAGCACCATCCAGGTGCCGAACTCGATCGGGGGCGCTTCCGGGAAGATGATCTGGAAGATGCGCTGGAAGGACAGGTTGGGAGTGGTTCCGACCAGCGTCGTCACGCCGCCCATCGAACAGGCGTAGGCGATGCCGAGCATGAGGGCGACGGTGAACGTGCGCGAGTGTCTGACGCCGGCGGTTTCCTCGACCTGGAGCACCATCGCGAGCCCGATGGGCACCATCATCACGGCGGTGGCGGTGTTGGCGATCCACATGGAGAGGAACGCGGCCGCGACCATGTAGCCCAGGATGATGCGCGAGGGTCCGCCGCCCACCGCGTGGATGATGCCCAGGGCTATGCGCTTGTGCAGGTTCCACCTCTGCATGGAGAGCGCGATCATGAAGCCTCCCAGGAAGAGGACGATCGTGCCGTTGAAATAGACCGGCGCGACGTCGTTCCCGGACATGATGCCGAGCAGGGGGAAGAGCACCAGCGGAAGAATCGCGGTCGCGAAGAGCGGAAGCGCGTTGCTCACCCACCAGATCGCCATCAGGCTCACAACCGCGGCGAGGCCGCTTGCCGGTCCGTTATCCGGATCCACCGGAAAGACCAGCAGCAGGAGAAAGCAGCCCAGGCCGAGCCAGAAGCCGATCGCCTGCGTCCGGCGGCTGGTCGGTGGTCGATGGTCCGCCATGAGGTCGACTCCTGGACTGCCTGTCTTGCCGCCGGGTCTGGTCGGACGACGAACGCCGGGTCGCGGGTCAGCCGCCGACCTCCCCGGCGGCAGCCTCCGTCGCCCAGTCCGGCATCACGCCTGATTCGATGCCGAAGACGGTCTCTCCCAGCGTCAGCACCACCGTGGCGATCACCAGCGCCCCGATCAGGTTCAGGACGATGCCCGCGCGCGCCATCTCCCCCACCGAGATCCGGTCGCTGCCGAAGACGATGGCGTTGGGGGGTGTCGCGACCGGCATCATGAAGGCGCACGACGCCGACAGCGTCGCGGGAACCATCAGCATGAGCGGGTTCATTCCGGTCAGCACGGCCACGGAGGCGAGAATCGGGAGGATCATCTCCGTGGTGGCCAGGTTGCTGGTCAGTTCGGTGAGGAAGGTGAGGGTGAGGCACACCAGGAGGATGACGGCGAAGTCCGGCAGCCCACCGAGGCCCTGGAACTGATTGCCGATGATGTTCGCGAGACCCGTCTCCTGGAAGCCGGCTGCAAGGGCGAATCCGCCTCCGAAGAGCAGCACGATGTTCCAGGGCAGGCGAGGAATCACCTCCGCGCCCATCACGCGGTTCGCGGTGCCGAAACGGACGGCCCAGCCAAGCGCCCCCAGCCACTTCGGGACCGCGCGCCCGGCCCCGACGCCCACAGTGCGCGGCGCCCTGTTTCGGGTCGGGATGAAGAAGAGCACCGAGGCCATGGCGATGGCCACCGTACCGTCGTCGATCATGCCGGCGTAGGGAAACAGGTTCGACCATCCGGGGACTGTTGCGAAACCGAGCTCCAGATTCCGTCTGAAGACCCACAGCAGGGCGGTCATGGCGAAGACGATCGCCACGGAGCGCTCCTCGAAGGAGATCGGGCCCAGGCCCGCGCGTTCGCGCTCGAGGACATCCCTCTCGATCCGGACTTCCGGCGATGGACGGTAGAGGACCTGGGTGAGCAGCAGCCACGCCACCCCGATCATCGTGACACCGATCGGAAGACCCATCACGATCCAGGTGCCGAAGTCGATGGGAGGCGCTTCGGGGAAAATGATCTGGAAGATGCGCTGGAAGGACAGGTTGGGAGGCGTTCCGACCAGCGTCGTGAGGCCGCCCATCGAACAGCCGTAGGCGATGCCCAGCATGAGGGCGATGGTGAACGTGCGCGAGTGCGTCGTGCCGGCGGTCTCCTCGACCTGAAGCACCATCGCGAGCCCGATCGGCACCATCATCACCGCGGTGGCGGTGTTGGAGATCCACATGGAGAGAAAGGCGGCTGCCACCATGAAGCCCAGGATGATGCGCGCCGGCCCGCCTCCCACGGCGTGGATGATGCCGAGGGCGATGCGCTTGTGGAGATTCCACCTCTCCATGGTCAGCGCGATCATGAAGCCTCCCAGGAAGAGGACGATCGTGCTGTTGAAGTAGACCGGCGCCACGTCGTTTCCGGACATGATGCCGAGGAGCGGAAAGAGCACCAGCGGAAGAATGGCGGTCGCGAAGAGCGGGAGCGCGTTGCTCACCCACCAGATGGCCATCAGGCTCGCGACGGCGGCGAGGCGGCTTGCCGGCAGGTTGGCGGGATCGATCGGAAAGGCCAGCAACAGCAGGAAGCAGCCCGCCCCGAGCCAGAAGCCGATGGCGCGCGCTCTGGGGCTGTCGTGCCCGTGGTGTTCGGCCATGGAGGTCGGTTCGCCCGGGCTGCTAGCCGGCGCCGGGCTCCAGCCGTGCGACCATGCCGGGCCGGTCGAACACCAGGTAGATGAGGCCGTCCGGGCCTTGGCGCACGTCGCGAATGCGGCCCTGGCGGCGGACCAGCGTCTCCTCGCCGGTGACGGTTTGCCCGTTCAGGGTAAGGCGCGCCAGCTGCTGGCCGGCCAGCCCGCCCACGAACATGGAGCCGCGCCACTGCGGGAAGCGGTCGCCGGTGTAGATCATCAGCCCCGAGGTGGCGATGGAGGGCACCCAGTAGTGCGCGGGCGGCTCCATCCCGTCCCGGTGGCTGCCCACGTGGATCCTCGATCCGCTCCCGTAGTTGACCCCGTATCCCACCACGGGCCAGCCGTAGTTGCGGCCCGGCAGGATCAGGTTGACCTCGTCTCCCCCCTGCGGCCCGTGTTCGTTCAGCCACAGGTCCCCGGTCTCGGGGTGGAAGGCCATGCCCTGGGCGTTCCGGTGCCCATAGCTGTAGATGTCCTGGAGCACTCCCTCCTGCCCGACGAACGGGTTGTCGGCCGGGATGCGGCCGTCGTCGTGCAGCCGCACGACCACGCCGTGGTGGGTTGAGAGGTCCTGCGCCGGATGGGCCGCCAGCTCGGAGAGTCCGCCCCGCGGCGACACCTGACGGTCGCCCGCGGTGATGTAGAGGTAGTTGTCGGCGTCGAAGGCGATGCGCGAACCGAAGTGATCGCGGCCCCGCGACTGGGCGACCCAGACCTCCTCCACTCCGGTGAGCGCGTCGTTCTCGAAGCGGCCCCGGACGACCACGGTGCTGGCGCCGCCGTCGTCATGCTGGGCCGCAAAGCTCAGGTAGAGCAGGCGGTTGCCGGCGAAGTCCGGGTGCGGCGCCACGTCCAGGAGGCCGCCCTGACCGCGCGCGCGCACTGCCGGCACGCCCTCGACGGGGTCGCGCAGCAGCGTGCCGTCGCGCACGATGCGCAGCCGGCCCGGCCGCTCGGTCACCAGCATGTCCCCGCCGGGGAGCCAGGCCACCGCCCACGGGTTGCTCAGGTCGTCGACGACCGTCACCACCTGGTGCGCGACCTGCTCCGGGCCTCCCGCGACGGGGCCGGGTCCCGGTCCGGGCGCCTGCCCGTCCGGTGTGGAGGCGGCGGAGGGGCTGCAGGCTGCGAGCAGCAGGACCGCCCATTTCGCACCGGAACCGAACCATCGAGGTGTGGGGACGGTATGCCTCGAGCTCGTGTCGCGTTCGCTCGCCAACGCGGGTAGTAAGCAGAGTTTCATCGCCTGCAGCCGTGTTCAGGTGAATTGGCACCCAGAGCGTACTATATACCGCGTCAGGCCCTTCTTCCGCCACATGCGCGCCCGACCACGGAGTGCCGATCGGCGACGCGAGCGAAGGGCCGTGCCGCTCCGCCACGCGGGGGAGGGAACAGGCTGGCGGGGCTCAAGGTAGGGCGGGCTGACCAACCGCCGTGAACACAGCTTCCGGGAGCCGCCATGTCCACTTCTCGCGTCGTCGTCGTGGGCGGAGGCCTCGTCGGTCTCTGCTCGGCGTGGCAACTGGCGCGGCGTGGAGTGGACGTCGTCGTGCTCGAGCGCGCCGGGCTGGGCGCGGGCGCCTCGCGCGGCAACGCCGGTATCGTGGCTGCCGGGCATCCTCCGCTGAACCGGCCGGGCAAGGTCCGCCAGTCGCTGCCGCGCCTCTTCGACGAGCGGAGTCCCCTGTACGTGCGGTCGCGCCGGGACCCGGGCGTCTGGCGCTGGCTGGCCGAGTTCGCCCGGCACTGTACCCGCCGTCACGAGAGGCGCTGTCTGGAGACGCTGGCTCCGCTGGGGCTGGACACGCTCGACTGCTTCGATGCCATGGTGGGCGAGGAGGGGATCGCCTGCGACTACCGGAGCGGGACCTACCTGGAGGTCTGCGTCGGCGGGAAGGCCATGGCGAAGGCACGGGCCGATGCGGAGCTGATGCGCGGGCGCGGTTACCACCCCGAAGTCGTGGACGGCGGCCAGGCTCGCGAGCTGGAGCCGGCGCTCGATCCCCGGGTGGCGGGCGGAGTCCTGTTTCCCGAAACCCGCATTCTGGACCCGTATCTCTTCCTCCTCGGCCTGGCGGAGGCCGCGCGCCGGAGAGGCGTCTCGATCCGCGAGGGGGTGGCGGTGCGACGCCTCATGGTCGCAGGTGGGACGGTGCGGGGCGTGGAGACCGCCGATGGCGGGCGGGTCGACGCCGACGCGGTCGTACTGGCCACCGGTCCGTTCAGTCCGGCGCTGGCGGAACAGGCCGGCAGCCGCCTCCCCATTCAGCCCGGAAAGGGATACCACCGCGAGGTGGCCGTGGGACCGGGCGGGGCGCCCGCCATGCGCGTCGCCTGCACCAATCGCGAGACGGGCATCATCTGCACGCCGCTGGAAGGGCGGGTGCGTTTCGTGGGGACGATGGAATTCGCCGGCTACGACCTGGAACTCAACCCTGTCCGGCTCGAACAGCTCACGCTGAAGCCCCGTACCTGGCTGCCCGGCCTGGGGGACGCGCCACCGGTGTCGGAGTGGTGCGGTCTCCGGCCCATGTCCCCGGACGGGCTGCCCTTCATCGGCCCTGTCGGCGATGTCGCCGGCCTCTCGGTGGCGGTGGGTCACGGCAACCTGGGGCTCACGCTGTCGGCGGTGACGGGCGAAATGGTCGCCAATCACGTTACGGGCACCGCTGACCCGCGCCTGGCACCCTTTTCCCCCGCCCGCTTCGGGCGGTAGCATGTTCGCATGTCGCTCAGATCCAATCTTCGCCTCGTCTTCTCGCTCGGACGCGGCCTGACCCGCGGGCTCCCGGATGCGGATCCCGGCCTCGACCCAATTCAGCTCTTCGGGCAGTGGTTCGAAGCCGCGCGCAAGGCCCGCATTCTTCTGCCCGAGGCGATGACCCTTGCGACCGCGTCCGCCGATGGTGCGCCCAGCGCGCGCATGGTGCTGCTCAAGGACTTCGCCGAGGACGGGTTCGAGTTCTACACCAACCTGGGCAGCCGCAAGGCGGATGAGCTGACCGCCAATCCCCGGGCCGCCCTCTGTTTTCACTGGGGTGTGCTCCAGCGCCAGGTGCGCGTCGAGGGCGACGTCACCCCACTGAGCCGGGAGACCTCGGCCGCCTACTTCCGCACTCGCCCCCGCGGGAGCCAGGTCGGCGCGTGGGCGTCGCGGCAGAGCGAGCCGCTGGGGGACCGTGGGATGCTGGTGCGCCGGGTGCGCGAGATCGAGAAGAGGTTCGAGGGCGGGGAAGTGCCTCTGCCCGATTTCTGGGGCGGCTTCCGCCTGCATCCCCAGCGCATCGAATTCTGGCAGGGGCGCACGGACCGGCTGCACGATCGTCTTCTCTTCCAGCGTGAGGGGGATGGGTGGAGCAGCCGGCGGCTTCATCCCTAGTGACCGCCGACCGTCCACGCGCCGGAGCGCGGTTCTTCAAGGGCCACGGCCTGGGCAACGACTATCTCGTCTTCCCGTTCGGGGATGGATGGGCCGCGTCGCGCGAGGCGGTACGCGCGGTCTGCGACCGATGGCGGGGCGTGGGCGCGGACGGCATCGTCCTGCACTCGTCGCCGGACGAGCGCCCGTGGCGCCTGCGCATGTTCAACCCGGACGGCTCCGAGTTCGAGCGGAGCGGCAACGGCCTGCGCGTCTTCGCGGCGTGCGCGGCGTCGCGGGGCTGGATCGGCCACGAGGGGTTCGCGGTGGAGGCAGGAGGAGACCGCATCCGCATGCGCGTGGAAGAACACCTGGGTGCCGGGCTCTACGACGTCTCCGTCGAGATGGGCCGCGCATCGCTCGACCCGGCCGATGCCGGGCTCGCTCCCGGACGGGAGGGACGGCCGCTGGCGCACCCGGCCGAGGGAACGCTCGACTGTACGCTGGTGAGCGTCGGCAACCCGCACTGCGTGGTGTTCACCGACGACCTGTCGGAATCGGCCCTGGCCCGCCTCGGCCCCTTCCTGACGGCCCACGATGCATTCCCTGCGGGCGTGAACGTGCAGTTGGCCCGGCCGGTCTCGCGCGGCTCCATCGAAATCGCCATCTGGGAACGGGGCGTGGGGCGCACCCGGGCCTCGGGAACCAGCTCGTGCGCGGCGGCGGTCGCGGCCGCGAGGCGCGGAGTCGTGGACTACGGCGATGTCGAAGTGCGCATGGAGGGCGGCACGCTGCAGGTGTACGTGTCCCCGGAGCTGGAGGTTGTCCTGCGGGGGCCGGTGCAGGAGGTGGCGAGCGGCCGGTTGTCGGATGGATTCCTGGACGCGCTGCGAACGGCGGCCCTGGAGCGAGGTTCGCCCGCATTGCCGCCGATGGGTTCCCGTTCATCGACAAACAGGACATAATGACGGCAGTCGCCTTGTCGGCGTCATGGACCCCAGCGGAGAAGCCGCCGTGCTGAGATTCCCGGAAGAGATCCTGCTGCTGTTGCTCGATGACGAGAACGGCACCTTTGCGCACGTCCCCAGCTGGTCGCTCAACTACGCCCTCGGCGGCGGCGTGCTGATGGACCTGGCGCTCGAGAACCGGATCGACACCGATCCGGAGAAGCTTTTCCTGGTCGACGCGACGCCGGTCGGGAACAGCCTTCTGGATCCGATGCTCGAGGAGATCGCCGGGGCCACGGAAACCCACGACGCGCGCTATTGGGTGGAGCATGCCGCGGGCCGTGCCGCCGAGATCCGCGAGACCGCGCTCGATCGGCTCGTCTCGAAGGGCATCCTGGCGCGGCAGGACGAGCGTTTCCTGTGGGTCTTCCGCTCGCGGCGCTATCCGGTCGTGGACGGCAAGGCGGAGCGCGAGGTGAAGCTGCGCATCATGGAGGTGCTGTTCAGCGACATGATTCCCGACCCCCGGGACATCGTCATCATCGCGCTCGCGGATGCCTGCGGCATCTTCAAGTTCCTGCTTTCCAGGCGCGAGCTGAAGAACGTCCAGCCGCGGATCGACGAAGTGCGCAGGATGGAGTTGATCGGCCGGGCGGTCGCCGAGGCCATCTGGGACATCGAGCTGATCGTGCGCACGCAGAGCGTGCCGATGCAGGGCTAGCGAGGCCGGGCGCTGCTGGCGCGCCAGGTACTGGCGATCGCGTCGATCGTGCCGGGCCGGAATTCACATTCGCGAGTCTCGTTTCGCCATTGACCTTTGGTTCGGAGTTCGTGACGCCGGGGATCAGCGCGCGGCGGTCCCGAGTTCACCATTCGCGGGTCCCGTTTCGCCATTGACCTGGCAAGCCGCTCCCGAGGGAGGAGGACCCGCACTCGCCGGGCCCGAATTCACGTTCGCGAGTCTCGTTCGCCATTGACCCTTGGTTCGGCGCTCGTGACGCCGGGGATCAGCGCGTGGCTGTCCCAAATTCGTATTCGAGCGTCCCAATCTGCCATTGACAACTGTGGAGTGCGCGATTCGGCGGAGTCCGATATGCCAGATTCTCCGGCCCGCCAAGGGCTCCCACAGGCTCGCTGACGGCGTGCTCAGCCCCGTTCCTCCTCCGAAGGTCTCCCGCCGCCACTTCGGCGACTACAGGGCATCCTGAGAAGCCGATTTCGGTGGCGTTATATTTGTACGTAAGTCATTGTACAATCGCACGTTGGGAGAAATGATGATCGCATCCCCGGACGTTCTCTACGACATCCACCGGAAGCCTTCTCCGTGGCCCGCAGTGGTACGAGAGCCGACTGTTGACCGACCTGCCACCGATGCCATTCCGGGGTCCGCCCTAGCAAGCGCTGGCGTCGTGGCTCGCGACGTCGGCTCTGCGCCCTCCGGTGCCGGCGCTCGAACCGCGTCCCTCGATGCCATCCCCACGCCCCCGCGTCCCGAACCCGTCTCTTCTCCTTCCCCTTCCGAGGCCGGCAAGCCCGACGACGACCTCGCCAGG
>VYDD01000425.1 GCA_009843625.1 Gammaproteobacteria bacterium
CAAAGTCCAGAGAAAAGGCAGGAAGCGCAGATCGTGCTGTCCTGTAAGTAGTTAGACGATTTCCTGCCGTGATTCTTCTCTCCGTAGAGGCGCTACGGCGACAAGTTCAGCGGCAACGTCCGATTGAACTATTTCGACGTCCGCCTGGACGAAGGCAGCTTCACGACCGCGGTCGTACGGTTCAACGGGTCATACTCGTTCACCCCCCGCCTCTACCTGCAGGCCAACGTCCAGTACAACGACGACACCAAGGACGTCGGGACCAACCTCCGGCTCGGCTGGCTGGACACGGCCGGCACCGGGCTGTTCGTCGTCTGGAACGATACCAGGCATCGGGGACCGCTGGACCGCACGGGAATCCTGGCCGGGCCGAAGCAGGCGCCAACTGGTGGTGAAGTACAGCAGGCTGTTCAACCTTTGGCGGGGTAGGGGTCCCGGCTCGGTTCCGGTCGGAAGCCCGGGATTGGAGCGGAATGTCCCATAATTATCACGCAGACAGGCGATAATATCGTCTATTCATCACATAGAAGCCTTGGTAAGGGTGGCGCATTCGACTGAACCGGCCTATACTCTGGCCCTGAAGCCACGCGTGAGCGGCGGATCCGAAGTCGGCTGGCTTGCTGCTCGGCACAGGGTACAAACCTCCAGAGATCCGCACGAACCAACACGAAACCGGAGCATCCGCCGTGAGAACGACTCTCCGAATCCTCCTCGCCGGCGCCCTGTTGATGGCTGGTTGCGGCGACGAGACGAGCGCCCCCGACCCGACAAGTCCGCCGACCCCCGATCCGCCACGGCCGGCGACCATCACGGTGAGTCCATCCACGGCAAGCCTGGACGCCATTGGGGCCAGCGTTCCGTTGAACGCCGCTGTGACTGATCAGAACGGGAATGCGATGGGGCAGGCGCCGGTAACGTGGTCCAGCAGTGCGCCCAATGTTGCCGCCGTGAGCAGCACGGGGCTCGTCACCGCGGTTGCGAACGGAAGTGCGACGATCACTGCCGCGAGCGGGAGCGCACAGGGTCTGGCAGAGGTTGTCGTAGCACAGGATGCGGCAGCAATCTCGATCGACAGGTTTGCCTATGATGACTATCCGAGTGACCTCGTCGAGTTGGCCGAAGATACTGTTGAACTATGGAATATATTGACGCTTGGCGCTACGGTGCGCGACAAAGAGGGTCATGAGATGATCGGGCCCATCGAATGGCAGCTGCTGGATACGATTGCATTTCCCAATGCCGCGGGCCTGACCACCAACGTCGAAGCATGGGCGCCGCGTGGTTATGAGGGCTCTCGTGTGTACCTGAATACCGGGAACAACAGGCCGGACGATCCGATTTGGGCGCGACTGGTGGCGACGACGGTTCGTGCTTCCGACTCGGTAACGCTTGCCGACACGGTGGTGGTTCTCGTCCTCGCCGATCTGGGCTTTATCGAGAGCAGGCGCCGGAGTCTGGATCTTCCCGTCCATGTCGATGTCGGCGGCACGGTGCAGATCGATCTGCGCGGATGGTACGAGAGTCCTCGCGGGTTGCCGGTAACCTATGAGGTAGGCGTGACTTCGAGCCCGGGCCAGCCACCCGGCCCGGAAGACGTCGCAGAGATCGAGGTGCGCGAGGGTGGGTTGTTGACCGTCACCGGGCTGGCAGACGGGGTTGCGGGTCTTGTGTTCGCTGTTCGAACCGAGCTTGAGTACGTGGGCAGTTTCTGGCCCGGAGCCCTGTATGTCGGGGACATCCGGTGTCCCGCTACAGGTGTGCCGCGCGCGTCGCGCGATGCACCGTTCCGCGTCGAGCTCGACTATGCCGATGAACTCCCTCCTTGCGTGCGGTCCGTCATTGACGGAGCAGTTGGATGGTGGGAACGCGCTTTGGCGGACAACAATCTCTCCGATTCTGAATCCTGCGGGGTTGCAGCCGGCACGCTGGCGGTGAGCGTCGAGACCCGTTTCCAGGAACTGCGTGGGCCCTTGGCCGCTGCAGCACCACTGTGTTCGGACGAGATCACCCGTGAAGGATGGATGGAACTCTCGGAACAGATGTTCCTGGGGCAGAAGAGGGATCCGAGGTTCCACTCACCGAACATCGGTCTCATGTACGAGACCGTTCGCCACGAGATTGGCCACATCCTCGGGATGGCTGCCGGTACTGCGGCGTGGGACGAGCTCGTCCAGGATCACGCCTTCATGGGACGCAACGCCGTGGCGGCCTTCCTGGACCTTGGCGGCCAAGGGTCTGGGGTCCCGCTGGAGGACGATGGTTACCGCTCCCATTGGTCCGAAGCCGAGATGGGCGGGGAACTGATGTCGGCGCGTATCGGAGTCGTGGAGCGCCCGCCCGTGTCGGCCATCACCCTCGGAGCCCTGGCTGATCTCGGGTGGGTGGTCGACATGTCCGTTGCCGAGGACTACACGGTCGGCGCAGCCCATGCGAGGGTCTACGCCGACGGGGCGGACTCGGACGACAACTGCCTCATCGACATCCACGGTTCGACCCCGACGCCCGCTGCCGGCCCCGCGCGGCTTTGGGAACTTCCCTACCCCCCGTCGCAAGAGTGCGCGTCGGGGCCGGTCAACTGGCGTTCGTGGAGGCGCTGACAGGAGCCGACGGATGAGGAGACGCGATGCTCGACGACGATTCGGCCGGGTTGACGTGAAGCCGATCGCGCTCTTCGGCGTGGCCATGGTCGTGGCTGTCTGCGGATCACCCGACGTCGCGTGGGCGCAAGCGATCCCCGAATCATCATTGAGCGCACTGTTTCCTGTTGGCGATCCTGTAGCGGTGGATTTGGCCCGGGATGGGGAGTCGGCACTGACATGGCGGCGTCCCTCGCTGGCACTTGTACGACTGGACACACTGGCCGTGGACGACGACGTCAACGCTAACGCTGTCGTCGCGCTCAGCTTGCTCGGCACCGTCGTCGGCGACTTCGGCGCCGGTTTTCTCCTCGTCCAGTGCTTCTTGGAATCGTGTGACAACGAAACCGAGGGCTGGCTGGCTGTCGCCGGTGCCTCCGCGCTCGCGGTGGGAACTCCGGCTGCGGGGGCCATCATTGGCGGAGGTGACGCAAAGGGGGCGTTCGTCGGATCAGCCGTTGGGCTGGCGAGTGGGTGGTTGGCCACCGGTTTCGACGATCTTCTCTTGTTGATTGCTATCCAAACCACCATGACCGCGCTGGGTGCGTTGGTGTGGCGCTGATGAGGAGCCGGGAGCCCATCGTGACGCTGCTTCCCCTGAAAACGACTGTGGGTTTGTGATCGGCTTTGCGGCGTCCCCCGCTCGGCTGAGTGGTTCCGAAACAGAGCTTGACGCTGTGGTCTACTTCCCTCTTTCCCTTATCTCTGCGGTCTCCGGTGCATCAGGACTCGTTGGGCTTAGCAGGGTGCAGGCATGCCGCGACTTCACGGAGATGATCTCGTTGGCTGCAGATACGGCGGCACAGGAACCGGTGCGCCCCATCACCAACCGGCCGACAGCCGCAGGTGGGCGCCCTCGAACCGGTCCCGCCCGAAGTGGTCCAGGTCCCAGCGGAGCCCGGCCGTCAACTCGAAGCCGGACCGGAACCGGTGGCCCGCTTCCGTGATCAGTCCCTGATTCTGCGCCGTGAGCCAGGGCGCCCGGGAGCCCGCATCGCGGTCCAGAAGGACGTAGGCCAGGCGGCTGGTCCATCCCGCCTCCGGGTACCGGACGAGGGCCGCCCGGGCGAAGACCCCGCGATCGCGGTGCTCGCGGCGAGCGCCCCCTGCCGGCGTGCGCCATTCGGGTCGCAGCACCCGCGCCAGCTCCGTCTCGACCGCCCACAGAGGGTTCAGGCGGGTCCGTGCGCGGGCGCCCACGGTCACCGTCTGCTCGCGCAGAGTGAAGCCGAGCCCGCTCGCGGGCGCCCGCCGCTCGGTGTCCGCCCTCGCCCAGGTACCGTACAGCGCCAACGTCACGCGCTCGAGCGGCGTGACCTGGAAGAGTGCTCCCAGGAACGCGACCTGTTCGAACTGGGTGAACGGGGCCCGACCGGTTGCCGGAAAGGTCACCTCTACCTCGGTTCTGCGGCTCGATCCCGCGTGTAGCTCCGCCCGCCAGCGTGACGCCGCGGCCCTCAGGGTAGTGCGAGCGGCGAGGGGAGCCCCCGCGTAGTCGTAGTGGGCGTGCACGTCGTCCGCCCTCACGCCCAGCCCCTGGAAGATCGCTTCGTTGAAGGCGTCGAGCGCCGCGACGCGCACCTCCAGCGTCCAGCTCCGGTCTTCCCTGTCTCTCCAGGAGCGTGCCAGCGCCACCTCCACGTCTGCGGACGGCTTGAAGAAGTGGACGCCGAGCCCCACCTGCATGGTCCACGGCGTTCCGAGCACGTCGCGCCAGCGCACGCCGACCCACGGGTAGTCGCGCCGTGCCGTGAGCGACCGCTCTCGGCGGTAGCGTGCCATCAGGTCCACGGGGCCGGAAATGTGGGTCTCCTGGCGCCAGTCCACGACGTTGAGGATGTGCGGATTGTTGAGCGAGCCCCCGGCAACCCGAAAGCCGTTGGGCAGCTCGGCCCAGCGCGCGTCTTCACCGGGATCGAAGAGGCCCGAGCGGACATCCAGCTCGTACTCGTGGTCCATTTCAGGGTTGAACCGCTGGAAGATGCCCTCCTCCGCCAGACGGCCGTAGTAGGCACCGTCGCGGTCGAGCAGGGACAGCCACACCTGATCCGCCCACGCCGCGAGAGTCGCGAGAGCCGCCGAGTCGGTCTCGCCCTCAGGGGAAGTCGCGGATCGCTCTTCGTCCGACTGGGCGTGGAGCGACGGCACGGCGAGGAGGAAAACTCCGGCCAGCACGGCGGCCAGACCCACTGCCTCCCAACCACCCAATCCCGGAGGAGGGCCTGCGTTCCTGGCGTCGCCGCGGCACATGTTCAGCCTTTAGACCGCCGTGTGCACCGATTCACGCCTGCGCGTCTGGCGGAGCGCACGGCCATCCGCATCGAAGTGGTGTTGATGGCGAAACCTAGTCTTTCGCGACAGACGCGGAAAACGCGCATCCCGCTCAGACTCGCCGGGCGGCACGAATCGTCATCTTACCGGATCGTCCTGCGGTCGCGCTCGCCGAAGTAGCCGCACTGCGCGAGAACGTCGCCGTTCTCCGCCCCGGCTTCGGCGATCTCGATGTGCTGGCGCGTGATCGGCTTGTAGCGGAAGAACCCCGTCCCGTACTGCTCAACGGGGAACTCAAGAGTCCGCGCCCGGCTCAGGTCGTATCGCGAGACCGCATCGACGAAACGCAGCACGTATGCCGCGCATGGCGGACCGAGCTTGCTCGTTGTAGCATGGGGCCATGCTTGCACGTCCCCGCCCATCTCCGGCGGCTGGAGATCTCGACCCTGGCTAGGCTAATGGGCAAGACGCGAGTGTGGCTCATGGAGCGTGCATGCGCTTCCGGGCCATCTGGTGTGATTGCAGTCGGCCTCGTCGCGTCCCTTCTCTTCTCGGGCTGCCATCACTTTGACCGCAGACTCGTGCCGCTCCCTCCTGCCGGGGAGACTGCCGTCCTCGCCGATATCGTCGGCGTTGCGCTCCGTCCCGAAGCCGGTGGAGGGATGGTTGAATTCCGCGAAGTCTTCGCCGTCCAATGGACCCCTGCTGCTCTGGTCATCGATGGTGTCATCGACCAGACTGGAGAGGTCGCTCCCGCGAGACGCGATACGATATCGTTTTCCTACGACGATATGAGTCACTTGGTGATGGACGCACATCCGAACCCGAAGGAGGTCCGGGATCAACGTTTTCTGGCAGTGCTCGGAGGCCTCGCAGGCACGGCGCTGCTTTGGATTCTGGCGCTTGCCACAGCGGATTTCACCTGAGATGAGAGCAATGGCTGTAGCTGTCTTTGGAGCTCTGTTCATGGTCTCGGGCTGCCGCTACATGGCTCTCTCAACGGCTCCAGGGGTGCTGGTGCCACTCGTGGTACCCGCACCCGAGCCCGGGCCGGAGTCGCTGACGGTTGTTCAGACTTCCGAGCCTCGGGTCATCGGCGACATTCGGGGAGTGGCGCTCCGTCCTGAAGCGGGAGGCCAAGTAATCGAATTCTCCGAAGTGTCGAACGTGCGCTGGACTTCATCGGTGCTGGTCATTACCGGAACGGTTGACCCACCTGACGGCGCGGATCCTGGCCAGATCGCGACCGCTCGCTACCCGGTCGCGGATATCGACTACGTAATCGTTCGTAACTACAGTAAAGGAATGTCGTCTGTTAGAACGTTCCTAGGAGCAGCCATCATCGGGTTTGCTGGCGGGTACCTGACGCTCTTGCTTGCATCGCTTGCCTATTAGGCTGTCGGGGTGGATGAGGTGTCATCTCGTGGCCGGCAACGTATCCCCGCGATCACCCTCCCCGTCCGTAGCGTGCCCTAACATACCACATTATCGCAACGCTCAGATCTCTGCCGGGAAGCCAAGCGCCGGTCACTCGAGGGCTTGCGGTTGTTCTGGTCGGGCGATTCCGGGTAGTGGAGGCCGATGTGTCCCGCCTCCCGCGTCAGGTCCAGTCCTCGTTGTATTGTCCGAGGAGGAATACGGAGCACGGGTTGGCGAAAGGCTCCCCTGGCCGAGGACCTACCCCGCGCGCTTGAGCAACCTCCCCGGCAGCGCGTCGGTCATCTCTCCGTCGTCGATGACCAGCGTACCGTTCACGAACAGGTAGTCGACCCCCTCCGCATAGCGCATCGCGTTCGAGCCGAATTCGGCCATGTCGCGCAGCTCGGCCGGGTCGAAGACCACCAGGTCGGCGGCCATTCCCGGCGCCACGATGCCGCGGTCGTACAGGCCCAGCCTGCGGGCGGCCAGCGAAGTCATGCGGCGTATGGCCTCCTCCAGGGTGATCACGCCGTCCTCGCGCACGTACTTGGCGATCACGCGCGGGAAGGCCCCGAAGGCGCGCGGATGCGAGCTGGCGGTGGACGCGGGGTTCACCGGCGAGGCGTCCGTGTCGATCATCACGAACGGCGCCCGGAACGCCGCCCACTTCTGTTCCTCGTTCATGCTGAGCGGGTTCACGCTCACGCCCCCGGCCTGCACAAGGTCGAAGAAGGCGTTCCAGGGATCGGTGCCCAGCACTTCCGCGGCCTCGGCCACGGACCGGTTGATGACCGCGGGATCCACCTCGTCCGACGCGGCCACGATGAGGACGTTGTTCCAGTCCATCCCCACATGCTGATACCAGTTTTCCCACTCGGAATCGGTTTCGACCTCGTTCCTCAACTGCGCGCGCAGATCGGGGTCGGAGAGCGTCTCCAGGAAGGCCTGGGTGCCACGCGCGTAGTGCCGGGGATGCAGGAATGATCCCAGCCCGATACCGTTTCTCACATAGGGATAGATGTCTGCCGTGACGTCCATTCCCGCGGTGCGCACGGAGTCGATGAGGGCGAGCGCCTCATCCATCAGCGGCCAGTTGCGCTGGCCCGCCGCCTTCAGGTGGTAGATGTGCACGGGCACGCCCGCGCCTTCGCCGACGGTGATGGCCTCGCGGATGGCTTCGAGCACCGCGTGGCTTTCGTTGCGCATGTGCGTGAAGTAGACGCCGCCGTATTCGCCCGCGACCGAGGTCAGGGCGATGAGCTCCTCGGTGCTCGCATAGATGGCGGGCGGATAAATGAGAGAAGTGGACACCCCGACGGCCCCGTCCTCCATCCCCTCGCGCACCAGCTCCCGCATTTCCTCGAGCTGCTCGGGCGTCGGAGCGACATCCTCCACGCCCAGCACCACTCGCCGCACCTGGGTGAGGCCGACGTCGTGGACCACGTTGATGGGGATGCCGTAGCTCTCCATGATCGCGAAGTACTCGGAGTACCTGCGCCAGCGCAGCGTGTCGCCGTCGATGACGGGCGGACTCTGCTGGGTTTCGGCGCTCTGGGGCGCGGGCGAGCCCCCCTCGCCGGAGAGGTAGGTGGTGATGCCCTGGCGGAGCTTGCTCTCGGCGCTCGGAGGATCGGTGATGAGCACCAGGCTGCCCTGGCCCATCATGTCGACGAAACCGGGGGTGACGACGCGGTCGCCCGCGTCGATGGTCCGTGCGGCGGCGCGGCCCGAGAGCCGGCCCACGGCGGCGATGCGGTCCCCGCGCACCCCCACGTCCGCCCGGAACCAGGGGTTGCCGGCGCCGTCCACCACGCGCGCGTTGGTGATCAGCACGTCGAAGGGAGCGTCGGCGGAGGAGGGTCCGTCCCCTGCTTGCATGCAGGCGCCCACGGCCGTGCAGAGAAAAACGGCTGCCGCGTAGGCTCGGCAAACAGATGTAGTGGGTCGGCGGCGTTCTTCCATGGGATGGCCTCTGGATCGATTGCGTGACCCGGACATCGTAGAGAACGCGCGCGGAGCCAGCCAGACCGGCGGGCTGTAGTAGCGAAGGCCGCGCCATACGCTAACTCTGCAGGAGTCGCCGGTGTTGCCGGGGCAGGCCGCGCGTCGGATGGGCCCGGCCGCGCCGGGGAAGCTTCGAACAGCCGTTGTCCTCGTCCCACCAAAGTCGAAAGTAAACAACACCAGATGTCAGTTACCAGCCCCAACCCGGATTCGACGCACAACGACGTCCTGACATCGCTGATGGACGAGATCCGCGGGGGATCGGAGCCGGCCCTGGGGCAGTTGATGGACCTGTGCTGGCCCGAGCTGGTGCGCTACGCGGCGAGTCAGATCGGCGATGTCGACCTGGCGCGCGACATGGCCCAGGAGGCCTTCATCCAAGTCTGGGAACGGCGGCGGGGATGGCGTCCGCGGGGGTCCGCGCGGGTCTATCTGTACCGCATGGTGCGGCATCTGGTCATCGACGAGAAGCGCCGGCGGGCGGTGCGGCGGCGCTGGCAGGACCGGCAGGGGCGCGATGATGCGATGCGGGGCGGACAGGCCGCCACCCCGGCCGACGTGCTCGACGCCAAGCTGCTGGCCGACAGGTTCCGGGCCGCGGTGGCGTCGTTGCCCGGCCGCCGGCGCGAAGTGTTCGAGCTCGTCTTCCAGCGTGGCCTTTCCCACGCGGAGGCGGCCGCCGTGATGAACGTTTCCGCGCAGACGGTGGCGAACCAGATGTCGACCGCGCTCAGGACCGTGCGCCGGGCGGTGGCGGCCAATGGCTGACCTGAGCCCGTATCCCGCGTTCCAATAGTAGCCGCCGGCGAGCTGTGCGCTTGTCCGGTGTAGGACAACGGTTCCCGGTGGGAACCACGGGAGGATCGAGAGAGATGGACGAACTGCTGCTACAGTATCTCCGCGGCCGGACGACCGACGACGAAAGCCGGTCGGTCGAGGCATGGCTCCGCGACACCCCGGACGCCGAGGCGGAAGTGAACGACCTCCGCCTGCTGGTGGAAGCCGCACGCACGGCCGATCTGGAGGTCGAGCCCGGCACCCCGCCCTCCACCGACATGGTGGTCCGTGAGGCAGAAGCCCGGAGGGTCGCCGCCATCCGGCGCGCAGACGACCGGGCGCGCAGACGACCCGCGCGCTCCCGTTTCGGCCTGTTCGCGGGCTGGGCCACCGCGGGCGTCTTTGCGGCGGCGGCCCTGGTCATCTGGGACGCGCGGGAACCGGCCGCGAGCGGCACCGGCGGGGGCAGCCTGGCGTCCCAGGAATTCATCACGGGGCCCGGCGAGACCGCGATGGTCCGCCTGGGCGACGGCAGCGTGATCCGCCTGGGTCCGGGCAGCCGGGTGCGCAACGTGGACGGCTCCGCCCGGGCCGTCGTGCTCGAGGGCGAGGCGTTCTTCTCCATCGCCAGCAACCCGGCACAGCCGTTCCGGGTCACCACCGCGGCGGGCACCGCGCGCGTCCTCGGCACACGCTTTCATCTGGCCGCCCAGCTCGACGAGCTCCGGCTCGTGGTCGTCGAGGGAACCGTCGCGCTCGGAACCGCAACCGAGGAAGTTCAGGTCGGCGCCGGGCAGGCGGCGAGCATCATCGAAGGCCGGACCGGCCCCGTTACCGCGGCGCCCCCGATCGAGGAGGCGGCCACCTGGCTGGAGGGCTTCGTCATCTTCCAGGACACGCCGCTGGAACTGGCCATTCGGGAAGTCGAGCAACGGTACGGTGCGGAAGTTGCGGTCGAGGATCCGGTCCTGCTGGAGCGGACGCTGACCATGTGGTTCACGTCGAAATCGCTGGACGAAGTCATGACCGTCATCTGTAACGTCATCGACGCCCAGTGCAGCATCGGCGACGGACGGGTTCGGATGCGGGTGCGCGACGCGGACGAGGGCCGATGATTCCGGAACGGAATCGCGGGATCCGCCGGATCATCTCCGCATTGATCGCGGCCGCACTCGTCCTCATCGTCGCCATACTCCCCTTCCCCTTCTCCCTCACCGCCCAGGACACCGAGCTGACCGCGCTCAGGGGCGAGATCGGAGTCGACCCCGAGCCCGGCACCCTGCTCGCCGCCGCCGCGCGCCTCTCCATCGACCGGATGCCGCTGTCCGAAGCCCTGGTTCAGCTCGCCCAGACGTCCCGAATCCAGATCGCCTTCAGCCCCAGCCTCCTCCCGTCGGAGCGCTTCGTCGACTGCGCCTGCGCAACCCAGAACGTCGCGCGCACCCTCGACCGGCTGCTCGCCGGCACGGAGCTGGGGTACGTGGAACTGGGCGCCCAGGTCATCATCGTGCCCCGGGCGGCACGGGCAGCGTTGCCCCTGGATGCGACCGTCAGCGGCCGGGTGCGCTCGGAAGTCGAGGTCCCGGTGGCCAGCGCGACCGCCCGCCTCAGGCTGGCCGCGGACTCCACCGTCGAGAGGGTGACCGGCACCGACGCGCTCGGCTTCTTCGCCTTCCGCGACCTCATGGCCGGCCGCTACCGCCTGACCATCGGGCGCATCGGCTACGGCCTTCACGATGAGGAGGTCGATCTGGCGCCGAACATGGACCTCGAGCTCGAGATCTCGCTCGCGGAGGAGGCAATCGAGCTGGATCCCGTCGTCGTCGAGGCCCGCCGCAGCCGCCAGCGGGCACGCTTCGAGGAATCGGCGGGCATCACGGTTCAGGAACTAAGCGGGGAGGAGCTCAGGAACCTGCCGGGACTGGCGGAGCCGGATCCGGTCCGGGCCGTGAGCATCCTCCCCGGCGTGACCCGGGTGTCCGATTTCACCGCCGTCCTGAACGTGCGGGGCGGCTCGGGCGATCAGAACCTCTTCCTGATGGACCGCGTGCCGCTTTTCCATCCCTACCATCTGATGGGGATATTCTCGGTCTTCAATCCGGACATGGTCGAGCGCGCCGAGCTCCGCTCCGGAGGCTTTCCCGCGGAGTACGGGGGGCGGACATCGTCCGTGCTGCTCGTGGAGTCCGACGTGGGGGACGGCACCCTGGGCGTCGACGCCGGCCTCGGCCTGATCTCGTCGCGGGTGGCGGTTCGGGGCGGTCTCGCGCCCGGGATCCGGGACGGCCTGGGACTCGCCGCCGCGCGTTGGAAGGTGTCGGCGCGCCGCAGCTACTGGGACCTGGTGACCAGGCTGACCGACTCCGCATTCCCCTACTCCCTCGCGGACCTCCAGGCCGTCTTCGAGGGCTGGACCAAGGGAGGCGACCGGGTGCGCATCAATGCGTATTCCGGCCGGGACAGGATCGATCTTCGGGAACTCGAATTCCTGTTCACGAGCATGGAATCCGTCGTGGACGATCTTGGCGACGATCAGGACCCGGGCTGGAACGTCCGCTGGCCCTGGGGCAACGATGCCGTCGGCGCATCCTGGACCCATCTCATGCCCGGCGGAGGGACGCTCGAGGTCCACGGCGCATACTCCCGCTTCGGAGCCCGCTTCAACTTCACGGAGTACGAAGACACGCGGATCGAGACGGAGATCGGCCAGTCTTCGCTCGGGGCCGATCTGGAACTCCGTCCCACGTCGCGCATGCGATGGAAGTCGGGAGTCGCGGCCGCCCACCGGGAAAGCCGCAATGTGTCCGAGGGCGTTCCCCTGAACTTCCAGAACAGCGAGGGCAGCGGCTGGGAGTCCAGCGCGTACACACAGTTGGCCTGGACCCCGAGCCGCCCGTGGCTGCTCGAGGCCGGGCTGCGATGGGACGGCTGGCGACCGCGGGCGGGCCCGACCGAAGCGGTGCCGTCGCCGCGCGTCGCCGTCAAGCGCTTCCTGGGCGACGGACGCTGGGCGGTGCGCGTGGCGGGAGGACGCCAGGCGCAGTTCCTGCACTCGCTGCGCGACGAGCGGCTGCCGATCGGTATGGACGCGTGGGTGCTCTCGGGTGAACACGTGCCGGCCGTGATCTCCGACCAGGTCCAGGCGGGCGTGGAGGGCTTCTTCGGCAGCGACCGCGAGTGGTTCGCGTCCGCGGAGGGCTACCTCCGCACCTTCGATGGCGTGGTCGCTCAGAACTGGGCCGACGATCCGACGGATCCGGCGGACGATCTGCTGGCGGGCGACGGGCGCTCCATCGGGATCGACGCCCTGCTGCGCAAGGACGCGGGAAGGACGCGAGGGTGGGTGTCCGTATCGTTTCTGAAAGCCACGCGGTCGTTTGTGGACACGGATGCGGGCCTGCTGCCCCCGCCGATCATCGAATTCCCGCCGATCTTCGACCGGCGCCTGGAAATCGACGTGGCCGTCCAGCGCGATCTGCCCTGGGGCGTGGAGGCCGGCCTGCGCTGGAACCTGGGCACGGGCACGCCCTACACGGCCCAACTGGCGAGATTCCGCAAGTACGAGCAGCGGCTGACCGACCTGCGCTATGACTATGCGAGCGTCAGGACCGCGGTGCTCGGACCCAGAAACGGGGCCCGGCTTCCCGCCTACCACCGGCTGGACGTCAGTTTGCGCAAGACGTTCAACCGGGACTGGGGCACCCTGTCGCCCTACGTCAGCGTGATCAACCTGTACAACCGCAACAACGTGCTGTGGCGCCAGCGCCACTACAACAGCGGGAATCTCACGGCCCTGGACAACCACATGCTGCCGATCCTGCCCACCCTTGGCGTGGAGATGTCGTTCTGATGGGCGCCGAGGCGCGGGATCACGATGTCGGCCGGGCAGCACGCCCGATGCGCCGGGCCGGGATTCGTCGCCTGCTGGCGCTGTTGGGGATGATGGTCGGGCTTGCCGGCTGCGACGTGACCGAAGTCCCGACGGGGTCAGGCCAGAAGATGATCGTCGCCACGGCCACGGTCGTGCTCACCGTCGACCCCGGCGAACCGTCGCGGATCGACACCCGGGCGGTGGCGCTGGTCAGCGAGGCCCATCAGCAGGTGTTGGGGGAAGTGCCGGGCGCGGCGGTGCGCATCACCGGCGCGTCGGGGCGCTCCCTGTCGCTTGCGGCGGAAGAGGATCCGTTGGGGGCCTGCACGGTGCTGCCCGAGGATCTGTATGGGGAGGACAGGCCCTTTGGCATAGTCGGTTCCTGCCATACCAACACTGTGGCGGCCGCCGTCTTCACGCCCGGCGAGGTGCTCACCCTCGCCGTGACGACGCCGGACGGCGCCGTGCTGGAGGGGACCAGCCGCATGCCCGACGCGTTCGTGCCGCAGGGTCTCTCGGTCGAGGACGGCCGCTGTCGGGTGGAGCCCGGCACCGGCTATCGCTTCACCTGGGCCCCCGTCGACGGCGCATGGGCCCATGTCGGCGAGGCCGAGATCGCCGGACTGAGCCCCGGCCTCTGGTCGTCGTCCGATCCGCTGTACCTGCCGGTCACCGTGCTCGGCCGGGGACACGACGTGACCGACATGGTCTTCCCCGGCGACTTCCTGCTCGAGTTGCTGTCCGACGTCGACAACGTGGAGCTGCATCGCACGCTGGACGCGGGACTTCCCGGGGGGGCGCGCGCCGAGGTCACGATGGCGGCTCTGGACCGCAACTGGGCCAACTGGATCCGGGAGGGCCGGCTGAACATCAACGGGGAGACCGTGGTTCCCTCGGTCTTCGGCGACGGCACCGGGATGTTCGGCACCGCGGTGCGCTGGAAGGGCGAGGTGGAGTCTCGCGCGGCGGAAGGAGTAGGGGATGTGC
>VYDD01000225.1 GCA_009843625.1 Gammaproteobacteria bacterium
TTTGTGGGGTTGTGGGGGCTGGGGCTATATCTGCCCTCCCGCGACGTATTTCAGATCTCCATGAACCTGGAAGACATGGAACGCACACCGCCCATGCGCGTTTTCGAGGCTATTGAAGCGGAGGTGGACCGGATGGGTGGCCGCATCACACAGACCGAGGTCATCGGAACCATCCCCGGGAGGCTGGTCCTCTCCGCGGCCGCCTCCCGCCTCAACCTGCTGGATCCGGACCCGTCCCGGCTGCGCGAGGCTCTGCTCGCGGAGGTTCGTTCATGACGGCCGACGCGCGCCTGGAGCGGGCCGGGGACGCTCCGGGCACGGACCCGCCCGCCGGTCCCGGGGGGGCGGCCCGCAAGTCCGAATCGCCCCGCCGGTATGTCGACCTCAGGGCGCTGCTACTGGACGACGGGTCGGCGCCGGAGGCGACCCGGCTGACCGACGAAGATGAGAACACGGAACCCGGCGAGGACTTCCGGACCGCGTTGTCGCGCTTCCGGGCCCGGTTGGTCCGCAGCGTTCCGGCCGGGGATGCGCGCATCCATCAGGACATGGGCACGGCGTACCGGACCATGGGGCTCGGCCCGGAGGCCATAGCCGAGTTTCAACGTGCGGTCCGCGTGGACCCCGCCAACTCGGCGGCCCATGAGATGCTGGGTCGCTCCCTTCTCGACGCCGGCCACGCCGAACTCGCGGTCAGCACGCTGGCGAAGGCCCTCGACCTGCCCCTCGAGCGCGAAGACGACTTCCTTGGAATCTACTACTATATGGGGCGCGCTCAGGAGGCGTCCGGCAACCCCGAGGCGGCGTGCGACTTCTACAGGAAGACCCTCGCAATCGACATCGGCTTTCAGGATGTCGAGGCGCGGCTGCGCGATCTCGGCCGGGCGCCGAGGGGGACGGCCGGCGAGTCGGCGGATCCTGTTCCCGACGGCCCCTCCTGACCCAGCAACCCCTGGACGAACGGGGACTCATCCACGGACTGCCACGCCAACCCCTTTCAGGAAAGAGGTCGTTGACCCAGCCCGTCACCACCAGCCCATCCACGCTTGCCCACATCCAAGAGCCCGTGCGCGAGGATCTGGAGCGCGTACGCGAGGAGCTCCGGCGCATCGTTCGCGCCAATCTGGGGATGACCGACGAGGTCAACCAGTACCTCCTGCTCATGCGGGGCAAGATGTTCCGCCCCACTCTGGTGCTCCTGGCGGACCGCATATGCGGGGGAGACGGAGATCCCGCCGTCACCCTGGCGGCGGCCGTCGAGCTGGTGCACCTCGCGACCCTGGTGCACGACGATGCCGTGGACCACTCCGTGCTGCGCCGCGGCCTGCCCACGGTAAACGCGCTTTGGACGCATCAGGTCGCGATCATCATGGGGGACTACCTGTACAGCCGCTCCGTCACCGAGCTGACGCGCGTCGGCAATCTGGAGGTGCTTCGCTGCCTGGCGATCGCCGCCAACGAGATGAGTCTGGGGGAAATGCGCCAGCTCACCTCCTACGACGCCCTGGACTTCTCCGAAGAGGACTACTATGCCCTGATCGCGGCCAAGACGGCGTCCCTGATGGCCGCTTCCTGCGAGATCGGCGCCCTCGCGACCGGGCCGGATCCCCGGTGCTCGGCGCTCAGGCGCTTCGGACACAATCTCGGAATGGCGTTTCAGATTGCCGACGACCTGCTGGACTACACCGGGACCGAGGCCGTGACCGGCAAACCCACGGGCCACGACCTGCGCCAGCGGAAGGTCACACTACCCCTGATCGGAGCGATGAAGGTGGCCGGCGCCAGGGAACGGAAAGCGATTCGCAGGTTCTTCTCCAGCCGCGATCCTTCCGACGAGGAGATCGCCGGGCTCATCGAACTGGTGGAGGAACTGGGCGGGCTCGAGTACGCTCGCGAACGGGCGGAACGCTACGCGGGCTGGGCGGCGGCGGCGCTCGAGGATCTGGAGGCGGGGTCCGCCAAACAGGCGCTTCTCACCTCGATCGCCTACGTGGTCGATCGGCGTCGATGAGACCTCCGGGAGTCAGGCACGCGACGGGAGGCACGAAGTCGTTACACAAGCTCCGCGGCCGGGATGGCCGCGGTCGGAGGTCGTCAAGTGGCTAAGTTGCTCGAAGCTCGAAGCAGATCGTACTCCCGGGCTGTGGTGGTCGTGGTGGGTGGCTTCATCCTGGGTGCGTTGCTTACCCGCCTCGCCCAGTTCATGCCCGAGAGCGCGACCCGGGAGTTCCTTACCACGGCCGTGACCGCGAGCCTGGGCCCGGTCTCCGTCGGGCTGGTTGCGCTTGACATTACGCTCGGGCCGCTGGCATTTCATTTCAACGTGCTCACGCTGGCGGGAATCGGCATCCTGGCGCCCATCGTCCGCGCCTGGCTCTAGCAGCCCGCGGGCGACCCCCACGGACCCGGCGCGCGAGACGCCGGTATGAGTTAGATTGACCAGGCACGTCGAACGGACCAGCACGCTTCGCCGGTCTTCAGCGGGAAGGAGCTGTCATGGGATTCAGCGGACTTGGAATGTGGGAGATCATCCTGATCTTCCTGGTGTTCTTGCTTCTCTTCGGCGCCAAGCGCCTCCCGGAAATCGGCTCGTCACTGGGCAAGGGGATTCGCGAGTTCAAGAGTTCGGTGCGCGACATCGAGCGCGAGTTGAAGACACCCCAGCAGCCCAAAATGGTCGCGCCCTCACCCGCGGAGAGTGCCGAAGAGGGTGGAGAGCCGCGTAAACTCGGCAGTCGAACGGAAGCCGGCGCGGAAGCCGGGACGACTGCCTGAGGAAGGAGGTCGAGCCGCCGCCCGGGGGAGTGGCGGCGCCCGTCTACTGGAAGGCCAGCGGTAGCTGCGTCTGGTTCGCAGCCTCCTCCTGGGCCCGGAAGACCTCCCGGCGGCGATCGACGATGTTGGCGCGCTCACGCAGGCTGGTGATCCACTGGTCCAGCCGCTGCTGGCCCAGCGTGCCTCCGATCATCGCGCGCTGAACCACCTTCTGCTCCTCCCACGTGGTGCTGTCCGCGGGGATCCGCTCCGTCAACTCGATGACGAAGGCGCGTCCGTTGGCCTCCACGATGCCGCTCAGCTGGTCCGGCTCCAGACCGAATGCGGTGCCGATGACCGCGTTCTGCCGACCGAGTCCGGGCACGAAATCGCTGCGTGAGAACGGGGGCGACTCCTCGATATCGGCCTCCAGGCGCTCGGCGATCTGTTCCAGGGTGCCCCCGTCCCGCGCGGCTTCTTCCGCCTGCGCCAGAGCACGCTCGAGCTTCCTTTCCAGCCGCAGGGTTTGCTCGATGGCCGGACGCGCCTGTTCGAGCAGCAGAACCCCCTCCGGTTCACGGCCGACCAGCTCCAGCGCGTAGAAGGCCTCGGCGTTTTCGAAGACGGGGCTGACGTCCCCTTCCTCCGCTTCCTCGAACGCCCACTCCGACCCCTCGCGCACCTGGCCCGCGCCCAGTACGAAGGGGAACTCCTCGGTGATGTCGACGGGGTTGGCCTCCAGGCCCAGCTCGGCCGCTGCTTCCCTGAGGGGAAGGTTCTCGCCCAGCACTTCGAGGGAGTCGGCCGTGGTCAGCAGATCGATTTCGGAGGCGTCGGTACGCTCCACGGGCACCAGGATGTGACGCGCGCTCACGGAGTCCGCGCTACGCGAGGTCACCTCGATGAGGTGCCATCCGAACTGCGTGGCGACCGGCTCGGTAACCGTCTCCAGCGGCGCGCTGAACGCCACCGAATCGAATTCCGGCACCATCATCCCCCGGGGGAAGGTTCCCAGGTCTCCCCCCAGGGCGGCCGAACCCTCGTCCACCGATTCCTCCGCCGCCTGCTCGGCGAAGGCGGCCCCATCGAGTATCTCGCTGGGGATTTCCTGGCCGCGCTCCCGCGCCGCGGCCGTGTCGGCGGCGTTGGGATCCTTGTCGAGCACGACCGCGACCACGGTAGCCCTCGGGGGCACCGCGAACTCGTCACGGTTCTCCCTGTAGTACGCGGCGACTTCCGCATCGGAAACCTCGACCTCGTCATCGCCGATGCGGGTCGCCGGATCCAGCGACAGGTACCGCACTTCGACCTGTTCGTTCTCGTCCCTGTACGCCGACCAGAGGGCCGCGTCCGGGAGGTAGATGCCCGTGCTCAGCTGCCGCAGGAGCTTTGTGCGGGGGATGATGTCGCGGTAGTAGGCTTCGAGCTCCAGCAGGGCGATCTCCGACGCGGTGGCAAGGTAGTCCTGATACTTCTGCATGTCGAAGACGCCTTCGGTCTGAAAGCCCTCGAGCGCCTGGAACTGCGGCGGAGGGCTGAAGCGCGCCGCCTGGCGGATTTCGTCGTCGCTCACCCGGATGCCGCGCCGCTGGAGTTCGCGCTGGATCAGGATCTGGGTCACGACCTCGTCGAAGGCCGCATCCTCGATTCCGAGGTTCTGGTCGGACGTGATCGCTTCTTCCTGGGCCAGTTGCGTCTGCTCGTAGAGGTTGCGATAGGCGAACTGGTACTGCTCGTACATGACCGGCACGCCATCGACCTCACCCAGCTCGCTCAACCCGGCGGTGCGCCCGGTAATGTCCATTCCCCACTCGAAGACCATGAGCGCGGCGAACGCCAGCGCGGTGATCATCATGATCCACTTCGTGTTGTCCCGCATGGTCCGCATCATGGCGAGGCGTCTCCTGGCGTGTCCGGGTCCGGCAAGAATGGCGTGATCGCGGGAATCTTCCGCAAGGAACGCAATTTACGGGAATGCCGGATGCCTCTCAAGCGAGGCCCCGGAAAGGGTCCGTTGACACCCTTCGCAGCGGCTCCCTACTTTTCCCGGTTGACGCGCGAGCGCCTCTCGCGAATTCGACACGCTTTCCCCCGAGCGCGCGGCGCCGGAGTCTTCCCTCTTTCCGAGAGCCTGCCTGTGGATCAGTCGCTTGAGCGGAGGATTCGCAGGCTCTACTCCTGCTTCCACTCTTCGGAGGATCGACAGGGCCGGTCGTTCGTGCCCCTGGCGGACGCCTACAGGCGGGCGGGGGATCTCCTGCGGGCCAGGCTCCTGCTCGACGAGGGCCTGCGGCGTCATCCCGATTTCGCGAGTGCACACGTGGTGGCGATGCGGGTCGCGCGGGATGTTTCGGACCATGCGGGGGCTCTGGCGGCTACCCGGCGCGTGCTCGAGCTCGATCCGGGCAACGTGGAGGCGCGGCAGGTTCTGGCCAGGGTCGGTCCCCTCGTCGAGGACGCCCCGGCGTCCGGTTCCAGGGTTGACAGCGATGCCGAGCTCCCGGACGAGTCGTGGATGGCGGGCGACGCGGGCGTATGGGCTGCCGGAACCGACAGCGGACTGGCCTCGGTCGATCCGGTTGCTCTGGAAGCCGAGGAAGAGCAGCTGGCGGCAGCGGAGCCCGAGGAGCAGCAGCCGGCCGTCATCGAGCCCGCGCAAGAGCGAGCCGCTCCGGCATCCGGGAAGGGAGCCGGAAGAGGTGCCCGTCCCGCCGGGATCCCGATCGAGACGCCTGCCGCCGCTTCCGACGCCGTTGCGGACGCGGGCATCTACACCCGCACCATGGGCCGGCTTTACGAACAGCAGGGGCTCCAGGCCCAGGCGATCGCCGTCTACGAGCAGCTCATCGAATCCGAGCCCGGCGACGAGGCGCTTGTGAGCCGCCTGGAGCGCCTTCGCCGGCAAATCGGGGCCGAAGTGGACGCGACTGGGGAGCCGGAAGCGGTTCGGGGCGGTGAGACGGCGAAGACCCGGGATGTCGTCCCGCTGCGCGGTGGCGAAGCGGACGTCGTTCCGATCGAGGCGCTGGCGCCCGATGCGCCCATGGCCGGCGCGCGCGAGGGGGCGCCGTGAGGATCGCGATCGTACACGGAGCCAACCTGCGCCTGCTGGGCCGACGCGAACCGGAGGTGTACGGCTTCGACACGCTCGACGACATCAACCGGCGCCTTCGCGCGCTGGCGGCGGAACTGGGAGTGGAGATCGAAGTCTTCCAGTCCAATTCGGAAGGGGCGATTCTCGACTATCTGGAGGAAGCCGCGCCCCGGATCGACGGCGTTCTGATCAATCCGGGGGCGTTCACGCACACCAGCGTCGCCCTGCGGGATGCGCTCGCGGGGATCGCGAGGCCCTTCGTGGAGGTACATCTGTCGAACCCGGCGGCGCGCGAATCCTTCCGGCGCCGGTCGTACCTGGCGCCCGTTGCCGCGGGCGTGGTCGCCGGTTTTCGCGCGGAAAGCTATCTTCTTGCCCTCAGGGGGCTTCTGGCACACCTGTCCCGGGATTGACTGCGGTTCCCGGGAGGGCGCAACTCAACCGATCGAGGCTGCATGGCCACTACAGCCGATTTTCGCAACGGCATGATCCTGGACATCGGCGGTGTCCTCTGGGCGATCACGTATTTTCAGCACGTCAAGCCGGGGAAGGGCGGCGCGTTCGTGCGCACGCGGCTCAAGAACGTGCTGGACGGCCACGTGGTGGAGAAGACCTTCCGGGCGGGGGAGCGGGTGACGGGCGTTCGCCTGGAGCGCCGTCCCATGCAGTACAGCTACACCGACGGCGCATTCTTCCACTTCATGGACCTGCGCACCTACGACATGCATGCGGTCTCGGGAAGCATGGTCGGAGAAGATCAGTTGAAGTACCTGAAAGAGAATATGGAGTGCGAAGTCCTGGTCCACGACGACGCCGCCATCGCCGTGGAACTCCCGGCCTTCGTCGAGCTCGAAGTGACCGGCGCGGAGCCCGGCGTGCGCGGAGATACTGCCCAGGGCGGCACCAAGCCGGCCACCCTGGAGACCGGGGCGGTGGTCCAGGTTCCCCTCTTCGTGGAGGTGGGCGACGTGCTCAGGGTGGATCGCAGGGAGGACAAGTACCTGACCCGGGTGACGTCATGATCGACGCCGAGTTCGTCGAGCGCCTCATCCGCGCGGTGGATGAGAGCGGGATCGATACCGTGGAGATCCGGCGCGGCGGCACGCGCGTGCGGATCAGCAAGACCCCCCCGCCAGCTCCGGTGCCGACCGAAGCGGGGGCCGGACCCGTTGCGGGGGCGGTCGAATCAGGGGCCTCCGGGGACGCTGCCTCGGCTGCCCCGGCGGAATCGACGGTGGCGGGCGATTCGGCCGCAAGGGAACAGCCGGCCACGACGCTGATCGAGATCAAGTCGCCGATGGTGGGGACCTTCTACCGCGCCGGAGCCCCGGGAGCCCCACCCTACGTGGACACCGGACAGAGAATCTCCGAGGGGGACACCCTCTGCATCATCGAGGCGATGAAGCTCATGAACGAGTTCGAGAGCGACATCAGCGGGACCATCGAGGAGATCCTGGTGGAAGACGGCGAGCCGGTTGAGTACGGACAGGTGCTTTTCAGGGTGGCGCCGGTCTGAGCGGGTCGCGGCCCTCCGGCCGGGGCTCCACGGGCCCGACCCGACGCGCGCGATGCGGGAGCTTCACGGGTGTTCGCTAAGGTACTGATCGCCAACCGGGGCGAGATCGCGCTCCGCATCATTCGCGCGTGCCACGAGCTGGGCGTCGAGGCCGTGGCGGTCTTCTCGGAGGCGGACCGGGACTCGCTGCACGTGCGCTTCGCGGATGAGGCGGTCTGCATCGGACCGCCATCGGTGGCGGAGAGCTATCTGAACATCCCGCGGATCATCGCCGCGGCGGAGATCACGGGCGCGGAAGCGATCCATCCCGGCTACGGGCTGCTTGCGGAGAACGCGGAATTCTCCGAGATCTGCGACGCCTCCGGTATCACTTTCATCGGCCCGACCGCGGACCAGATTCGGGCCATGGGCGACAAGGTCGTGGCGCGCGAGACGATGATGGAGATCGGGGTGCCCACGGTGCCGGGTTCGGAGGGGGCGCTGAACAGCGTGCGCGAAGCCCTTCGGCTCGCGGACGAGATCGCGTACCCGGTGATGGTCAAAGCCGCGGCGGGCGGCGGCGGCAAGGGGATGCGCATCGCGCGCGACGCCGGCGAGCTGGAACGGGTCTTCGGTTCCACCCGGATGGAGGCGCAGGCGGCGTTCGGGGATTCCTCGGTCTACCTGGAGAAGCTCATCGAGCGGCCTCGCCATGTGGAGATTCAGGTCTTCGGGGACAGGCATGGCCGCGTGGTGCATCTGGGCGAGCGCGACTGCTCCGTGCAGCGCCGCCACCAGAAGCTGATCGAGGAGGCGCCCGCCTACGGATTGTCGCCCGAATTGCGCGAGGAGATGGGCCGCGCGGCCGTGCGGGGGGCCGCGGGCATAGAATACGCCGGTGCGGGCACGGTGGAGTTTCTGCTGGATCCCTCGGGGGCGTTCTACTTCATCGAGATGAATACCCGCATCCAGGTGGAGCATCCGGTGACGGAGGTGACGACCGGCCTGGATCTGGTGAAGGAGCAGATCCGGGTGGCGTTCGGAGCCCCGCTGTCGTTTCCGCCCGAGCCCGCCAGTCATCGTGGGCACGCCATCGAGTTCCGGATCAATGCCGAGGATCCGGAGCGGGACTTCATGCCGGCACCGGGAACGATCGATGTCTTCCATCCGCCCGCGGGCCCCGGGATTCGCCTCGACACGCACGTCTACGCCGGCTACACGGTCCCGCGGTACTACGATTCGCTGCTGGCCAAGGTCATCGTCAGCGCGGCCACCCGCCGGGAGGCGATCGACCGTGCCCGCCACAGCCTGGACAACTTCGTGGTGGGCGGCGTGCCCACCACCCTGAGTTTCCTTTCGCGCATCCTGCGGGACCGGCGCTTTGTGGAGGGAGCGGTCGACACCAGCCTGGTGGACCGGCTGATGAGCGAGGCGGCGTAGGCGGTGGCGGCGCGCAGGAAACCGGGACGAGCAGGCGGGAAGGCGCCTGCGGGTCGCGGGCGCAAGCGGGCCAGGGAAGAGGGCGCTTTTCTGTCCAGCAGTCAGAAGTCCGACATCCTGGCTCTGTCCCTGGTGGTCCTGGCGCTGTTCCTGCTTCTGGCGCTCTTCCCGGTATCCGTCCTGGGCGCGCGCGCCCAGGCGTGGTTTCCTTCGGGGAACGCGATCGGCCTGCTGGGTGCCCGGTTCCGGGAAGCGGCGACCGGGGCGCTGGGCGCGGCGGCGTTCGCGCTCCCGGTCCTGCTGACGCTGGGGGGGCTGCGCGCGGGCGCGTGGACGGCCACCCGCACCACGGTGCGGGCGGCGATCCTGACGGCCGGCCTGGCCGTGGTCGCGTCCTGCGTGGCCTCGCTGCTGGGGAGCGCCGGCGGTGCGGGATGGCTGGGGTCGACCCTGGCCGGAGGGCTCAGCTCGGTCATCGGCTGGCTGGGGACGACGTTGCTGCTCGCGGGCTTCCTGATCGGGCTGCTGGTGGCCACCCTCGACTGGAATCCGCTCCGCTGGCTGGGACGCGCGCTCAGGTCGGCGTGGGCCGCGATCGATCTGCGCGGAAGGGTGGCTCGCCTGCCGCGGCCTTGGCCGCGCAAGAACGGGGACGACCGCGGGAAGGCGGCCCGGCGGGGGACGGAGCGGGGCATTCCCGAGGATGTCGCGGAAGTGCTGGACGGGGTTGTGGAGGAGCTGGGGGATGGGGCCGCGGCGCCCGACCCGGCCGGCCACGCGTTGCCGGAACTGCCGCAGGCACCGGACACCGGGTCGGCCGGGACTGGTACGGAGGGCCCCGCGTCTGCGGAAGCGGCGGGCGAGCAGGCGCTGGAAGAGCCGACCGAAGGGGCGTTGCCGTCGATCGATCTGCTGGACGCCCCGGAGCCGAAGGATCCCTTCCGCATGGAACTGAAGCTCTCGCAGCTGGGCGAGGTGCTGGTGGAGAAGCTCCGCTCGTTCGGCGTGCAGAGCCGGATCGGCGGCCGCACCACCGGGCCGGTCGTGACCCAGTTCGAGGTGGTGCCCGCGCCGGGGGTCAAGGTCAACCGCATCGCCAACCTGGAGGCCGACCTCGCGCTCGCGATGAAGGCGAGGAGCATCCGCATCGTCGCCCCGATCCCCGGCAAGGGCGCGGTCGGCGTGGAAATCCCCAATCCCGAGCCGGAAATCGTCTATCTGCGAGACATCCTCGAGTCTCCCGCCTTCCGGTCGTCGAAGGCCGCGCTGCCCCTCGCCCTGGGCAAGGACCTGACCGGGCGCCCCTACGTTTCGGACCTGGCGCGCATGCCCCATGTGCTGATCGCGGGCGCCACCGGGTCGGGGAAGTCGGTCTGCCTGAACGCTTTCATCACCAGCCTGGTGTACTCCCACTCCCCGGAGTCGCTTCGGTTGCTGATGGTCGATCCCAAGATGGTCGAACTGTCGGTGTACGCCGATCTTCCCCACCTGCGTCATCCGGTGGTGACCGATCCCTCCGACGCGGCGAGCGTCCTGAAATGGGCGGTGATGGAGATGGAGCGCCGGTACGCGCTGCTTTCGGCGAACCAGGCGCGCTCGCTGGGGGAGTTCAACCGGATGGTGCGCGACGGGAAGCCCCTGCGCCATCCGCCGCGACCGCCCGCGCCCGGCGAGGAACCCGGGGAGGAAGCCTGGGACGAGGGCATCCTCCCCTTCGTGGTGGTGATCGTCGACGAGCTCGCCGATCTGATGATGACCGTCCAGGGCGAAGTCGAACGCCCCCTGACCATGCTCGCCCAGAAGGCGCGCGCCATCGGCATCCATCTGATGGTGGCGACCCAGCGGCCCAGCGTGAACGTGATCACCGGGCTCATCAAGGCGAACTTCCCATGCCGCATCGCCTTCCGGGTCGCCTCGAAGACCGATTCGCGCACCATCCTGGACCAGAACGGCGCGGACGCGCTGCTGGGCAACGGCGACATGCTGTTCCTGCCGCCCGGCCAGAGCGAGCCCGTGCGCATTCAGGGCGCGTACGTGCCGGGATCGGACACGAACCGGCTCACGGGCTGGTTCCGGCAGCTGGTGCGCCACTGGGAAGATGCGGGCGAAATGCCCGACTTCGCCGGGGAGGAGGACATCCTGGCCGTGGTGCGCAACCGGGAAGGCGAGGGCGACGCAGAGGAGGAGGACGGCCCGGTGGAGCGCGACGACCTCTTCTTCGCGGCTGCCGAGGTGTGCGTCCGGCAGAACCAGGGCTCGACCTCACTGCTGCAGCGGAAGCTGCGCATCGGTTACGGCCGCGCGGCGCGCGTGGTGGACCAGCTGCACGAGGCGGGCGTGCTGGGTCCGCCGGACGGCTCGAAGCCGCGTGAAGTGCTCATGGGTCTCGACGAGATCGAGGCGTTGCGCTAGCCGTCCGCCAAGGGGCAGCAGGGGCCGCCCGACTGCGCGCCGCGCCGGAACGGGGGCGCTCGCCGGCGGGTATGGCGTGCCATGAAAAACACGTGCTTCGTCGTTCTGGCGATGTTGTGCGCGGCCCCCAATCCGCGTGCCGCCCTCGCCATGCAGGAGACCGCGGACCCGTTGGCGATTCTCGAACGGGCTTCGGCGGAATATTCCGGATTGACGGGGTTCTGCGCCGACTTCCGGCAGACCCTGACCTCGCCGCTTCTGAACCAGGTGACGCGCTCCCGGGGGCGCATGTGCCAGCAGCAGCCGGACCTCTTCTCCATGCGCTTCACCGATCCCGAAGGCGACCTGGTGGTCGCCGACGGGGAGTGGCTGTGGGTCTACTTTCCGAGCGGCGACGCCGGCCAGGTCATTCGCTCGCCCCTGACCTCCGGGGGACGGGGCGGCTTCGACTTCCACCGCGAATTCCTCTCGGATCCGGGGACCCGCTACGCCCCCGCGTATCTGCGCAGCGAGCAACTCGACGGCGCCCCCACCCACGTCATCCGGCTGATACCGCGCCAGCCGTCCGCGTATCGCGAGGCGCGGGTGTGGATCGATGAGGGGACGTGGTTCATCCGGCGTACCGAGATCGAGGAGGAAAACGGCAACCTGCGCGAGGTGCGGCTTGCCGGATTCGAGCCGAATCCCCAGCTGGGGAGCGAGGTCTTCCACTTCACGCCGCCCCGGGGGGTCCAGGTCATCACGCGATGAGGGCCTGGCGCCGGACGGAGGAGAGTGATCGCGGGAAGGAACGGATGAGGGGCGCTGCGATGGTCCTGATGGCCCTCGTGGCCGCGTCCGGCATGGCTGCGCGCGCGGCCGCCCAGGACCTCGCGGACTTCGACTACGAACATCTGAGCCTGCGGGGCATCGGCTTCGAGGCCGGCTACCTTCCCGGGTACAGGATCCACGGGGTGCGCGGGGAGATACGGAGCCTGGGCGCGCGGCTCGACCTCGGGTACCTGGGTCCCGGGCTCCGTATTGCGCCTTCGGTGACGTACTGGTCGTCGGAGCTCGAGGCCGAGGAGGTATCCCGCCTTGAGACGCGGCTCGAGCAGCTGATCGCCCGGGAGGTGGGGCCGTCCGGATCCGAAGCCGGGCCCGAGGTGGATCTCGGCAGGATCACGTGGAGCGATTTGGTGGTGGGCGTCGACGCCCACGTCGTCTGGAACATTCCCTTCGGATGGCTCAGCTTTCTCGGGCTGGGCGCCTCGGTGCACGTTCTCGACGGACAGGGCGAGGCGGTCGACGACACCTTCATCGAGGATCTTCTGGACACGGTGCGCCCGGGAGTGAACGTGCATCTGGGGCTCGAGTATCCGCTCTGGTCATGGTCCCGGCTCTATTGGCACGGCCGCTACGAGGTGACCGACGACCTGCGCTACTTCAACGTCCGGGGCGGGCTCCAGCTCATGTTCGGTGGCACGGCTCCCGGGGAGATGGAGCCTCGCTGAGGCCGGTTGCGGGCGGCTGCGGGCGGTCGCGCGGTGCCTGATCTCCGGCCCGAGAGAGTGTGGTCGATGGGGATCGGGGCCCTCTTCGGGTTGGACGCACGGGAATGGTGGCTGGCGTCGGCCTCCGCGGTTCTGTTCTTTGCCGCGCTTCCCCCGTTCCACCTGGTGGCTCCTTCCCTGCTGGCGCTGGTCCCGCTGTCGGTCGCGGTTCGGAGGGCGCGCACGCCCCGTCGGGCCGCGCGCGTCGGCTTCGTGTTCGGGGTGCTGCACTACGGTCTGCTGCTGCACTGGATGATCCCCGCGCTCGCGCGGCTAACCGCCACGGCCCCGCTGGTCTACGGCACGGCCGTAACGCTGCTCGCGCTGTCGCAGGCGCTGGCGTGCTGGATGCTCGCCCTCCTGCGGCGTGGCGGCCGGGTTCCGTTCTGGTTCGCGCTGCCCCTCGTCTGGACGGCCGTGGAGTGGGGGATCGCTCACGCCCCCGGGACGCTGGCCTATCCGTGGCTTGGGCTGGGGACGTCGCTCACGGGATACCCGGAGCTGGTGGGTCTCGCCGAGCTGGCCGGAGCGCGCGGAGTGACGTTCTGGCTGGCGCTGGTGAACGGCCTGGTTGCCGAGGCCGTGGTGGCCGGCCGGGCCAGTTCGGCGGCCACCGGGCGACCGCGAACGGCGACGCGGAAAGGCGTGTCCGGACGTTCGCGGCCCCGGTTGGCGCGATGGCTGCGGGGTGGAATCGGGCCGGCCCGCCCGTGGCTGACGGCCGCCCTGGTCGTGGCGGCCGTCCCCACCGCGTGGGGAATGTGGCGCGCTCGTCACCTCGATCTGCGGCCTGGGCCGATGGTCGCCACCGTGCGCACCACCTTGCGCGCGCAGCCGGGCGAGGCGGTGTCCGACCTGGAGGCGCTCGCCGCGGTGGACGCACTGCTGGCGGCGCCCGCCGCCGAAGCGCCCGCGCCCTCCCTGGTAGTGCTCCCGGAGGGCACCTTCCGCGACGGGCTGGACCAGCCGGAAGTGGTCGAAGGGCTGAGGGATCTGTCGCGGCGGCTGGGAGCGCCCGTCCTGTTCGGCCTCGTGCGGAAGGAAGAGGCGGGGGCGGGGCGGTACAACTCGGCCGCCCTGGCCGGGCCGGCCGGGTTGCTGGGGGACCCCTACGACAAGCGCCGCCTGGTGCCGTGGGTCGAGCGAATTCCGCTGGGGGCCCTGTTCCCGGTGGCCGCCGGGGAGAGTCCGCTGCGCGCGGGCGCCGAATGGACGG
>VYDD01000447.1 GCA_009843625.1 Gammaproteobacteria bacterium
CGTTGAAGTCGCCGGGGCGGGCCGTGTCCATCAGCTCGGCCGCGAGGCCGCGCACCTGCGCGAGAGAGGGATCGGGGAGGTCGAACAGCCGCGCCACCACCCGCCGCACGTTGCCGTCCACGGCCGGCACCGCCTCCCCGAAGGCAATGCTGGCCACCGCGGCCGCGGTGTACGGCCCGATCCCCGGCAGGGCCCGCAGGCCTGCGGACGACGAGGGCAACACACCGCCATGCTCATCCCGCACCTGGCGCGCGCACCGGTGTGCGTTGCGCGCGCGGGCGTAGTATCCCAGCCCCCGCCACAGCCGCAGCACCTCTTCCAGGTCGGCGTCGCCGAGCGCGCCTACATCCGGGAACCGCTCCATCCAGCGCCGGTAGAAGGGGGCCACGAAGGCGGCTCGCGTCTGCTGCAGCATGACCTCCGAGATCCACACCGCGTAGGGGTCGCCGACCCCCCGCCACGGCAGGTCCCGCTTGTGCGCGTCGAACCACGCGAGCAGTCTTTCGTGGATGGCTTCCATTCTCCTGTGGATGGCCGGCCGCGCCGGCGGTCGTTCAGGTTGATGGACCGGCGGGTGCGAGCGGACGCTCACTCCGGGAGGGCAGGGCAGTGCGCTTCACGACCTACACAAAGTATCGGCCAGGCCTGCTCGACGCCCTGAACCTCGAGGCCCTGCTCGAGCACCTCACCGACTTCCTGATGGACGGGGGTTTCGCCGGCGGCCCGCACTTTCATCCCTATTGGGGATGGTCCGGGACCGAGGACACGAGCTCCTACGACGCCCTGCAGAGGGCGATCCTGGACGCCCTCATCGAGAGCGGGCAGTTCACCCCCGAGATGCTCGAGGAACTCCGCGGCGAGGGGGAGGGCGACGAGGAGGTCCAACGCCGCATCGCCCAGCTCATCGACGAAATCGTGCAGAAGCTGGTGGAGGAAGGCTACCTGACCCTCGAGGGCGGCAAGGCCATGCCGCCTGCGCAGGAAATGACCGGCCAGGGGCACATTGACGAAGCCAGGGACGCGGCCCGGAGCGTGAACTTCGGACTCACGCGCAAGGGCATGGACTTTCTGGGATATCGCGCTCTGCGCAATCTGCTTTCGGCCAGCGGGACATCCAGCTTCGGATCCCACGAAACTCCGCAGCTTGCCACCGGCGTCGAGGCCGACGCGGCGAGCCGCCCCTACGAGTACGGCGACGTGCTGAACCTGGACATTCCTGCCACCCTCCGCAGCGCGATCGAGCGTGAGGGGCTGTCGATCCCCATCGAGCTCGACTACAAGGACCTCATGGTGCGCCAGACCGAGTACCGGTCCTCGTGCGCCACGGTGCTCATGCTCGATGTGTCGCACTCGATGATCCTCTACGGGGAGGACCGCTTCGGGCCCGCCAAGCAGGTTGCCTTGGCGCTGACCCACCTCATCCGCACGCAGTTTCCGGGGGACGTGCTCAAGGTGGTGACCTTCGGCGACCGCGCGACGGAGATCCCGCTGTCGCAGTTGGCGCGTGCCCAGGTGGGGCCGTTCCACACCAACACCGCGGAAGGCCTCCTGATCGCGCGCCGCCTGCTCAAGGCGCAGAAGAAGGACATGATGCAGATCATCATGATCACCGACGGCAAGCCCTCCGCGGTGACTCTTCCCAACGGCCGCATCTACAAGAACTCGGGCGCGCCCGACGGCCTCATTCTGCGGCGGACGTTCCGCGAGGTGGCTGCATGCCGGAATGCGGGCATCCACATCAACACCTTCATGCTGGCCCGCGACCCCTACCTGGTGCGCTTCGTGCGCGAGGTGACCGAGATCTCGCGCGGAAAGGCCTACTTCACGAGTTCGCTCACCCTGGGGCAGTACATCATGATGGACTTCCTCAGGCGCAAGCAGCGGCGGATCGCCTGAGAAGGAGCTGGAAGCCCGGCGTTCGAATGTCGAACTAACTGGACTTAGTCCGATTAGTTTATCACGAGCCCCGGCTGCGTCCCAGCCCGGCCGCCGGCCTCGGCACCAATGCGGCGAGCACTTCGGCCAGTTCCTGCGTCCCGGCGGCGGCGATCTCGCGATCCCGGCCCCCCTGCGCAAGTGCCGCGCCCGCGCAGGCCTCCAGGCCTTCGACCGTCGTCCAGTCCACGCCCAGGGCTCCGGCGAGGGTGGTGAGCAGCTCGTCGGCATAGTTCAGCCGCGTCGCGCGGCGGCCGGCGTTCAGGTCCTCCCACGAAGACTGGCGCCTGCTCCGGGTCGGGTCGCGGGCCTTCTCGCGCTCGTAGATCCCGCGCGCCAGTCGTTCGCGCAGTGCGCGGCGCAGCTCCCGCCTCCGGTCCCCTGCTTCCGTCGGTGCGGTGGGTGTCATCGTTCGCCGCTGGCGCGGGATGGGTCCCCGGCGTCCGGCTCGCGATTCACGGCTTCGCCGGCCTCCGCAGGCGTCGCCACCGAGCGGCCGCCCGCCCCCTGGTAGACGTAGCGGAAGGTCAGGCATCCGGGCTGGGCGCCCGGGCAGTAGTATCCCAAAAGCTGCAGCTTGGCATAGCGGCCGTCGGCCGTCCGGACCGCATAGACGGCGGGGTGCGGCGTCAGGAGGTGGCTTGTCCAGCCGTAGGCATACCAGCGCTCGATGGCGGCGTTGACCGAATCGCGCCGCACCCGGGTCTCCACGTAAGGTGCGTCGGGCAGCTCCGAAACCGCGTCGAGGTCGGTCTCCTCCAGGCGGATGATCCCGCCTTCCCCGGAAAAGCCGGGGCCGCCGTTGGCGATGATGTGGAAGCGCCGAAAAGCCAGATCCCACTCACCAGGTCCCGGGTTCACCACCACCGAGCCGCGCGAGAAGTCGAAGAATTGCCACGCGCCGGTGGAAGTGGCATCCACGGTGTAGTCGATGGGGCCGACGAGCGTCTCACCGGCCTCGGAGGGGTCCGGGGGCGTCGGGACGTGGGCCTCGACCACGGGCCGGCCGAAGGACATGGTCACCAGCACAACGGCCAGGACCACGATGATGCCGACCAGCACGGCCGGCACCCGGTTCTCCGGGCGGATCCTCAGGCGTCTTCGCGCAGCCAGCGTGCGGCCTCCACGGCGTAGTAGGTGACGATGATGTCCGCGCCCGCCCGCTTGATCGCGCCCAGACTCTCCAGCGCCACCGCCCTCTCGTCGATCCAGCCGCGCTCGCCCGCGGCGCGCATCATGCTGAACTCACCGGACACCTGGTAGGCCGCGGTGGGCGCGCGGAAGGCGTCCTTCACCCGCCGGATCACGTCGAGGCACGGGCCCGCCGGCTTCACCATCACGATGTCCGCGCCCTCCTCCAGGTCGGCCTGCACCTCGCGCAGCGCCTCGTCGCTGTTGGCGGGGTCCATCTGGTGGGTGCGGCGGTCGCCGTGCGAGGGCGCCGAGTGGGCCGCGTCGCGGAAGGGGCCGTAGAAGCCCGAGGCGTACTTGGCGGCGTACGACACGATGGGGGTCGAGCCGTGGCCCGCCTCGTCCAGAGCCGCGCGGATCGCGCCCACGCGCCCGTCCAGCATGTCGCTCGGGGCCACCGCGTCCGCTCCCGCGCGGGCGTGAGAGACAGCGGCCCGGGCGAGCAGGGGCAGGGTGGCTTCCTCGTCCGGAGAGCCGTCCGCCGCAAGGATGGCGCAGTGGCCGTGGTCGGTGTACTGGCAGAGGCACACGTCGGTCCAAACCAGCAGGTCGGGGTAGCGCGCCTTGAGTTCACGTACCGTCCGCGGCACCAGGCCACCCTCCGCGTAGGCTTCGGAGCCCAGCGCGTCCTTGTGGTCGGGAACGCCGAAGAGGAGCACGGCGCCCACCCCCGCGTCCGCGGCCGTCCCGGCTTCCTCCACTAGCAGCCCCGCAGAGAAGCGGTGTATGCCGGGCATGCTGGGCACGGGCTGGCGCCGTCCTTCGCCCGGCACCACGAAGAGCGGATACACGAGATCTTCCACCCGGAGCGCGCTCTCGCGCACCAGGCGGCGCCAGGCAGGCGACTGCCGGAGGCGGCGGAGGCGGTGCTGCGGATAGGCCATGCGTCGGGATGCCGCCGTTCTGCGGGAGGGCCGTCCGCCGCGGCGTTCAGCCGGCGCCGTTGGGCGCGTGTTCGCCGTTGGACTCCACAGGCTCGTCCGGCGTGAGCTGGAAGATCTCCTTGACCGCCGCCAGACTGGAAACCCCCTCGGAAGTCTCCAGGTCGAGCTCGCGCAGGTGGCAGGTGGGCTGGTGCAGAAGCCGGGCCACCAGCGAGCGGGTGTAGCGCTCCAGGCGGTCGCGGTTCGATTCGTCGAAGCCGGGCAGGTGCCGGCGCACTTCCTCGTCCGCGATCCTGTAGAAGCTCTCGCGCAGCGACCGGAGCACCGGGACCACCTGCAGCGTGTCGAACCAGTCGACGAAGTTCTGGAGTTCCTCCTCGACAATGCGCTCGACGTGGGGAATCTGCTTGCTGCGGCGGATCAGGTTCTCCTGCACGATGTCGCCCAGGCTGTCCAGGTCGCGCAGGAAGACGTTGGGAATGCGGCCGGCGCTGGATTCGACATCCCTGGGGTTGGCGATGTCGATGATCACCAGCGGCCTTCGACCCCGCTCGCGCATGATGGCGCAGAGGGTCGCGGCGGTGATGACCGGATTCGGGGCGGAGGTCGCCGTCACCACGACGCTGGCCCGCTTCAGCGCGGCGTGGAGTTCGTCGAACGGCCGCGCGGTCCCGCCGAACTCGTCCGCGACCGCCTGCGCGCGTGCGGCGGAACGATTCACGATGGTCAGGCTGCGGGGTCGTTTCCCGGCGAAATTGCGCGCGGCCTGGGCGCCGGTGCGTCCCGCGCCCACCACCAGCACCGCCTGCTCGGACAGGTCGGGGAGAATGTTGGTTGCCAGCCGCACCGCGGCGAACGCCACCGACGCCGATCCCTTGCCGATATCCGTTTCCGCGCGCGCCCGCTTCCCCGTGCGCACGGCGGACTGGAACAGCCGGGTCAGATACGGCCCGCAGGTTCCCTCCTCCTCAGCCAGGGCGTAGGCCTGCCGCACCTGTCCCAGCACCTGCGGCTCGCCGATCATGAGCGAATCGAGTCCGGCGGCCACGCGGAAGAGGTGATGAACTCCCTCGCGCCCGCTGAGGGAGAACGTGTGACGCGAGGTGGATACGGCGTCGTTGTCCTTTACGTCGCGCAGCCTGTGACGCATCAGCTCGATGGCCCGAGCCGGCTCGCGCGTCCAGGCGAAGATCTCGGTGCGCGTGCAGGTGGACAGGACCACGCTCTCGCGAACCACGCGGTCGCCGTCCGCGCCGTCGACGAGCGTTCCCAGCAACTCGCGCGCTTCTTCGCCGGAAAGCGCCAACTGGTCCCGGGCCGCGGCCGGGGCGACCCTGTGGTTGGTCCCGAATACCAGGAGTTCCACTGTCTCCCTGGGGTTGAAGCGTCGTGCCGGGCCGATACGTCCCGGGCGGGTTCCGAGCCTGCCGTGGCAACGGGCGGGCAGAAGATGATAATAGTTATCGATACGGCACGCCTTCAACCTTGCCCGGTTTCGCGGCCCTGGAGATGTTCAGCCGTCCCGGCCGACACCGGCGAGGACTCTACTTCAGCGACGGGATCCCGGTGAGCGACATTGACGAGCGACGGACCGGAGACCTTCTGATCCGAATCGACCGGGATCTCTGCGTGGGCTTCGGCGACTGCATCGAGGCTGCCGCAGCCGCCTTCGAGCTGGATGATGAGGGGATCGCGGTCTTCAGGGAGGGCATCGACGGCGTGGACCGCGAGACCCTGCTGGCCGCCTGCGACGAGTGCCCGGTTGACGCGATTTCCGTACTCGATGCCGACGGAACTCAGCTCGTGCCCTGATCGGCTGCGCAGTCCCGGTACCATGAGAAAGATCCGCACCTACCACGAGGTGGAATCGCAGACGGGCGACCTGCTCGTGGATCAGATCAGGGGCCAGCGGCGGCGGCTCGACAGCCGGCTGGCCGGGATTCGCAATCTGGTCGCCGTCGGCAGCGGCAAGGGAGGGGTGGGCAAGAGCCTGGTGACCGCGAACCTGGCTGCCGCTCTGGCCGCGGAAGGCTGCACGGTCGGCGCGCTGGACGCGGACCTGAACGGCCCGTCGCTGGCCCGCATGCTGGGTGCGTCCGGGAAGCGGCTGGTGGATGGGGCGGAGGGTGTGGTTCCGGCGCCGGCCGCAGGGGGTGTCCGGGTGATGTCGATGGAGCTGCTGCAGAGCGAGGCCGACGCTCCGCTGCGCTGGCGGGCGCCCTCCGGTGACGGCTTCCTGTGGCAGAGTTCCATCGAAACCGGTGCCGTGCGCGAGTTTCTGTCCGACGTGGCGTGGGGTGACCTCGACTTCCTGCTGATGGATCTGCCTCCGGGTACCGACAAGATGGAGCGCGTCTTCCAGCTCCTGCCGGGACTCGAGACGCTGCTTCTGGTGACGACTCCGTCCGAGATGTCCCGCCGGGTGGTGGCCCGGGCGGCGCGTCTGGCGCGCGAGCAGGGAATCCCGACGGTAGGCCTGGTGGCGAACATGACCGAATACGTCTGCCCGTGCTGCGGTCACTCGGATCCGCTCTTTCCCGGAGACGGCGTCGCCCGCCTGGCCGCAGCCACCGGTCTGGAGATCTGGGGCCGAATCCCCTTCGATCCCCGTCTGGGCGAAGCGTCCGACCGCGGGGTTCCCGCCGTGGTCGCCAGCGAAGATTCGCCGAGCGCGCGCGCCTTCCGGGCGCTGGCGCGGAGGATCGCCGAACCCCGAGAGGCGGGGGAGGAGCAAGCCCGATGAAGTTCCTCTGCATCCAGTGCGATCACATCATGGCGTTCGCGGAGCGCCAACTGCCCGGAGACGGCACCCTGGCGGCGGTGTTCGAATGTTCCGCTTGCGGCCGCGAGATCGCCATGCTCACCAACCCCATGGAAACGCAGCTGGTGAGCAGCATGGGCATCGAGATCGGGGGCCGGACGGTGCCCGAACAGCCGATGGAGCTGGTGCGCGGCAACCTGGACGGAGGACGCGACGACGCCTTCGTGGAGGAGGAGCGCCCCGCTCCCGCCCGTCCCGGCCGGGTCGAGTGGACCCCGGCGGCGGTGGATCGGCTCGGCCGGGTGCCGTCCTTCGTGCGCGGCATGGTGAAGCGCATCTACACCGACTACGCCCGCGAACGGGGCATCGAGCGCATGACCCCGGAGGTCATGGACACGGCGCGTTCGGACCTGGGGCTGGAGGGAATGTGACCGATTCGAGCCAGGACCTTGCTCAGGGGCGAGCGGCCGGGCAGGAGCAGAGCCAGGGCCCCGATGCGCGAAGCGGGGATGCGCGGACCCGCAAGTTCCGGCAGGCCGCGTTCTGGTACCTGCACGTCGGGCTGCTCTACGAGGGCGCCGTGGTGGCCATGTGGCGCAACGGGCTGGTCAACCCGATCCGGGGCCCCATCGTGCTGTGGCTGCTGCTCGGCGCCGCGATCGTGGCGCTTGTCTTCTGGGGGCTCTGGTTCCGGCGCAGCGTGTGGCTGGCCCGGGGGATCTGGGCGCTGCACGCCCTTCGGCTCCCGAGCATGATCGAGGGAGCGTTCATGCCCGGACCCGACGCCGCGCTGCCGGAAGCGTTCTACCTCACCGCCATCGTCGTCATCGTCATCAACCTGTGGATGCTGGCCCGCGCCGGATGGGATCTCTGACGCGCCAGCGGGGCGAACTCACCGGAGTGGATTCCTCCCCTTCGCGCGCCGCCGCGGGACCCTCCGCAGTGTTTGACATCGACAAGCGATTTCCGGTATAATTTGCCCGGCTCCGCGGGGGCCGACACATGAGATCAGATGAGCGGGCCCGGGTGCCCGCTTATGTTATGTACGCCGACCTTTCGGCGACCGCCTTCGGGGACTTGGCCCTGCCTGACTTGCCCAACCAAGTGGACCGCTTCCAGCCCGCAGGGCCCCCTCGGATGGGCCTCCCTGCACCCGCCGCTCCGGCGTCGCATGGCTGAACCACAAGCGCCTCGTCCCTCGATAACCTTGAATCGAGGCAGCCATGTACCGTGAGATCTTCGTGCCGGTGGACAACTCGCCCTGGTCGGACTGGGCGGTGGATCGCGCCATCGAACTCGCAAACCGTTCCGAGGGCCGCATCACCGGAAACCACGTTTACGCCGCACGCCTGCACGACATCCGCTTCCGCCAGCTGGAGACCGGCCTCCCCGCCCAGTTTCAGACCGAGGCCGAGATCAAGCGCCAGCGCAAGATACACGACAAGCTGATCGAGAAGGGGTTGCAGCTCATCTCCGACTCCTTCCTTGACCAGGTGGACAAGCGGTGCCAGAAAGCCGGCGTTCCTCTCACGCGCCAGCTTCTGGAGGGCATCAACTACGAGGAGCTGGTGAGCGAGGTGAATTCGGGCGAGGGCCACCTCCCGAGCCTCATCGGCTTCGACCCCAACATCGCCTCGAGCTACGACGGGGGCGACAAGGTGCGCAGCGACGTGCGCCTGGGCGATGACGGCCGCATCGTCGCGGAGGACGAGGATCACGACGAGAAGCTGGCGGGATCGAGCGGCCGCGCCTACGACCTGATGGTGATCGGGGCGCACGGGATCGGCTATCAGCCCTACTCGCAGCTCGGCGGCGTGGTGGCGCGCGTGCTGCAGAAAGTGGAAAAGGATGCCTTCGTGGTGCGGAACGAACGGCCGCTGGCCGGGGGCAGCTTCATGGTGTGCGTGGACGGCTCCGCGTACAGCTACAAGGCCATGCGCCTCGCCCTGGAGATGGCGTCGGAGTACGGCGCGAAGCTCTACGTGGGCTCATCCTTCGATGTCGAATACCATCACGCGGTCTTCGGCAACATCAAGGACGTGCTCTCGGTGCAGGCCTCGAAGATCTTCAAGTTCGAGGAGCAGGAGGAGCTTCACAACAACATCATCGACAAGGGCCTGCTCAAGCTCGCCCAGGCGAACGTGAAGCGGGCGCGCATCATGGCGGAGGAGTACCCGGAGGTCGAAGTCGAGACCCAGGTGCTCATCGGCAAGCCCTTCCAGGTCATCCTGCAGTGGGCCGAGGAAGTCGATCCCAGCGTGCTGATCCTCGCGCGCCACGGGGCGCACCGCATCGAGGGCACGGACCTGGGGTCCCAGGCGCACAACCTGCTCAGGCAGTCGAACGCGAACATCCTTCTCATCGGCACCACCGACGTTCGTCCCGAGGAGATTCCCTGGATCGAGGAAGACGGCGAGATGGGGCTCGAGTGGGCTCCGGAGGCGGAGGTCCGCATCCTGCGCGTCCCGCCCTTCGCGCTCGGCATCGCCCGCAAGGCGGTGGAGGAGTACGTGCTGGAGAACTGGCGCCCGGACGAAGACCCGTCCCGGCCCTCCGCCAACGGATCCAGTGCCGCCGATGGAGCAGGGGCGAACGGTGCCCCGGGCGCGCGGGCCAACGGATCCAACGGGGCCGAACCCCCGGTCCTGGAGCCTGGGCGCGACACCGGCGCCACCCTGCCCATGGTGACCAGCAAGTGGCTGGACGAGGCGATCGCAAAGCTCCTGCCCACCCACATGCAGCTCATCATGGGGATCGGCACGGCCGAGGAGCTCGCCCTGGCCGAGGTGAAGGCGGCGGAGGCCATGAAGCGCACGGTGGTGGAGGGCAACGACGCCGATTCGGTGTCCGCCAACCCGACCATCGAGGTGACGTGCCCCTACACCGGGCACGTGCATGAGCGAACGCGCACCGCCGCCGATCCGGTGGTATGGACCGAGGAGGCCTTCGACCGGCTGGGCGCGGTGCCCCTCATCGCCCGCCCCCTGGCCCGCAACACGGTGGAGCGCTTCGCCCGCGACCACGACTTCTGGCGCATCACCACGCGGGTCATGGACGAGAACAAGCAAGCCATGATGGAGGCGGACACCTTCGACACCGACACCATGCTGGTCATGTTCCGGGAGCTGCAGACCAAGCAGTTGAAGGCCGCCGCCGAGGGCGTCGACGGGCTGACCCCGGAGATGCGCAAGTTCATCGAGGAAGCCAAAGCGTCCGGCGTCACCCGTTGCCCGATCCGGGACGTGGCCGAGCAGGCGGACGACTGCCCCGTCGACTTCAAGACCGTAAGCCCCGCCGACGCGAAGGCGGCCGTCGAGCAGTTCATGCGGCGAGAAGGGGCTTGATGGCCGGTCCGCCCACCGCTGTTCTGCCCACCGTGGGCCGGGACGGCTTCTCCGAACCCTCCACCACTCCCTCCCTGCGCTGGGTCGCGGAGGGCGTATCGGCGGATTCGGGGGCGGCGCCGGGTCTCCCGCACATCATCGCGTGGAATCTCACCCGACGCTGCAATCTGGAGTGCGCGCACTGCTACATCTCCGCGGGAGCGTGGCACCTGGCGGAGACGGAGTTGTCCACCGCGGAGTGTCATCGCGTGCTCGACCAGGTTCTGGAAGTCAACCCGAATCCGGTGCTCATTCTCTCGGGTGGGGAGCCGCTCCTGCGCGACGACCTGGAAGAGATCGCCGCCCGGGCGAGCGCCGGCGGGGCCACCGTGGTGGTGGGCACCAACGGCACCCGCCTCACCGACCACCGCATCGAGTCGCTCATGGAGGCGGGGGTGAAGGGGGTCGCGGTCAGCGTGGACTCGCTGGTCGACACCTACCACGACCGCTTCCGCCACGGGTCGGGGGCGCTCTCCGACACCCTGGCCGCGGTGGACCGGCTCGCCGCCCACCGCCTGGACTTCATCGTCCAGACCAGCGTGACCCGGGGCAACCGGGCGGAGGTCAGCGGGATCGCTGCCTGGGCGGAGAGCCGGGGCGCGGTCTCGTTCAACCTGTACTTCCTGGTTCCGACCGGGCGCGGGGAGCGCATGCAGGGCCTCTCTCCGGAAGAGAACGAGGCCGTGCTGGCCGAGCTGGTGGAGCTCGAGCGCAAATACCGGGGCCGCATGATGGTGCGCTCCAAGTGCCAGCCGCAGATCATGCGCCACGTGATCGAGGGCGGGGAGGAGTCGCCGCTGCTCAACTACGGCACCCGCTGCCCGTGCGGCGTCCACTATTGCCGCATCACCCCGGAGGGCAAGGTCACCCCCTGTCCCTACACCCCGGTGGTGGCGGGCGACCTCACCACCACCCCCTTCCGCCAGGTGTGGGAGTCGTCCCCCGTTTTTGCCCGGCTGCGCGGCGGGGAGTTGGGCGGCCGGTGCGGGCGCTGCGAGTACCGTTCGGTGTGCGGGGGCTGCCGCGCGCGCGCCCACGCCCTGACTGGCGACCTGCTCGGCCCCGACGACTCCTGCGCCTACGATCCGGCCGGCGACCGGGCGGTCATCGAGCCGCGGCGAGCGGTCGTGTACGGCGACGACACCTCCCCGGGGCTTCCCTGGACCGAAGAGGCGCGCGCGCGCCTGTCCGTGGTACCCAGTTTCGTGCGCGGGGTGGTGTCCGAGCGCGTGGAGTCCTTCGCGCGCAAGCGCGGGTACACGAGTGTGACGGCCGACGTGATGGCGGAGGTGCGCCGCGGCATGCCGGTTGATTTCTCCAGGCGGCTGCCTTTCTTCCTACGCAAACAGATGTCCGCGGCCGCATCGCGCGACGGGACTCCGGAGGAGGACGATGTTCCCCGGAGTTGACAAGACCTCGGAGAGAAACGTGCCGAAACCTGGTATGACGTGGCGCTCCGGCGCCGGACCCATCCTTCTGCTGGGTGCGCTGGCCCTCCTGGTGATGGCGGAGCCCGCATTCGCCCAGGTGCCCGCCGGGCGCGATTACGGCGACTTCCCGGTCATCGGCGGGCGGGCGGCGGTGTGGATCGCGGCCCAGGTGCACCTGCTCTTCGCAGCCTTCGTGCTGGGCGTGCCCATGTTCGCCGTGGTCACCGAGGCCATCGGCATGTTCGGCGGCGACGAGCGCTACGACAAGCTGTCCAAGGAGTTCACCCGGCTTCTGCTGGTCGCGTACTCGGCCACCGCCATCTGGGGCGGCATCCTGCTCTTCCTGCTCGTCACCATCTACCCCACCCTGTTCAGCTACCTCGCGCAGATCTTCAACCTGTCGATGTGGATCTACGTGGGGCTCTTCTTCTTCGAGTCCTTCACGCTGTACCTGTACTACTATGGCTGGGACCGCTGGAAGAAGGGGCGCGCCAAGTGGTTCCACTGGGGGCTGGGGATCGCCCTGAACGTGTGGGGCACGATTGTCATGTTCATCGCCAACGGCTGGCTGACGTACATGATGAGCCCGCCGGCCGAGGTCACGGTCGACACCGCTCCGCAGATGGTGCAGCTGTGGGCGGCGCTCACCAACGCGACCTGGATGCCGATCAACATCCACCGGCTGATCGCCAACGTCGTGTTCGGCGGGGCGGTGGTCGGCGCCTACGCGGCGTACCGCTTCCTGGCCGCAAAGAGCGACGAGGAGCGGGCGCACTACGACTGGATGGGCTACGTGGGCAACATGATCGCCATCGGCGCGCTCATCGTTCTGCCCTTCGCGGGCTACTGGCTGGGCCGCGAGATCTACGAGTTCAACCAGCAGATGGGCATCACCATGATGGGCGGCTTCATGAGCTGGCTGTGGATCATCCAGGCCTTCCTGATCGGGATACTGTTCCTCGCCGGCAACTATTACCTGTGGGTGGGGATGGGCCGAATACCCGGGGCGGAGCGCTTCATGCCCTACACGAAGTACATGCTCGCCGTGCTCATCGTGGGCGTGATCGTGTGGGCGACGCCCAACACCATGATCGCCAGCCGCGAGGAGTTCGCGGCGATGGGCGGCACGCACCACCCCTTCCTGAGCGTCCTCGGGCTGATGAGCGGCAAGAACACGGCGGTCAACTTCATGATCCTGACCACCTTCCTGTCGTTCCTGCTCTACCGGCGCGCCAACAAGGAACCGGTGGTGCCGTGGGCGCGCACGGGAACGATCGTGCAAGGCGCCATTTTCGTGGTGGCCTCGGCGATCGTGCTGTTCTACGGGATCTACGGCTACATGGTGCCGACCCTCGTGCGCATCGGCTTTTCGGTCTACCAGGTGCTCACGGTGCTCGCCTGCATCATCGGGGTGATCACCATCGACCTGCTGATGCTGCGCGGCGCCACCTCGCGCGGCGAAATCCAGTGGGGCCGCATGCCCCAGCGCTCGCAGTACGCGCTCTTCATCCTGGCGGTGACCTTCACCTGGCTGATGGGCCTCATGGGCTTCGCGCGCAGCGGCATCCGCCAGCACTGGCACGTATTCGAGGTCATTCGCGACACCAGCCCCTGGGCGGCCACCCCGGCGCTGGGCTATTCGTCGGTGGTCATCTCGGCCTGCGTGCTCATTTTCTTCGGGCTGGTGGCCTTCATCTTCTGGCTGGGCTCGCTGGCCGAGAAGCCCGTGATTTCGTCGGCGGGCCGGACCTCGGCCGCGGGCGGGATCCAGAGCGAACTTCAGCCGGCACCCAGCGAGGGATAGGGGAGGCAGATGCTAAAGACCAACCTGAGTATCCTGGCCGTTGTGATCGGCTGCCTGGCCGTGTTCACCTGGGTCGCCAACGCCATCCCGCAGATCCAGTCGGATGTGCCCGAGGACCTGGTGTTGTCGGACGACGTCACCCCCGAGGAGCTCATCGCGGCGGGTGAGGAGCTGTACAACGGCGGCGGCGGTTGCACGGCCTGCCACGGCCTGGGCGAGCGCGCCCCGAACCTGCTCACCGACCACGCGGGGACCGGGCTCATCGGCGAGCGCTGCGCGAACCGCGTGCCGGGCGAGGACTGCAAGCAGTACCTGCATACGTCCATGGTGGACCCCAACGCCTACCTGGTGGAGGGGTTTGCGCCCATCATGCTGGACGCGAGCCGCACCCTCTCCTCCGTGCAGATCTGGGCCATCGTGGCCTACCTGCAGTCCCTGGGAGGGGAGGTCACGGTTACGGGGGCGGATTTTGCGGACGACGGTGGAGCGGCATAAGGCGGCGGGGTGGTGGCGAGCGCAGCCCCCCCCCCGGGCCTTGGTCACAACCGGGCCC
>VYDD01000394.1 GCA_009843625.1 Gammaproteobacteria bacterium
GGCGGGGGGGGGGGCGCCGGACGCACCTCCCGGCCGCGCCCGCCGCCGCCGGCGGGGCCGGCCGCCCGCACCAGGCATCCGATGAACTCGGGGTCCCCGCCCGTGCCCCCGCCGGCGTGTCCCTGGCGCTGCACGGAGTGGGTGCCGTCGAACACCACCGGAGTTCCGCACGCGCTTCGCACACGGGCGAAGGAGCGCATGTCGACGATCTGGTCGCCATAGCCGAAGAAGGTGCCCCGCTCGGTCACGGCCACCTCCCCTGCCCCCGCGGCGCGCGCCTTGTGCACGGCGTGCGCCATCTGCTCGGGAGACATCCACTGTCCCTTCTTGATGTTGATCGCCGAGCCCGTGCGGCCCGCGGCGGTGAGGAGATCCGTCTGCCGGCAGAGGAAGGCCGGGATCTGCACCACATCCGCCACCTCGGCGGCGGACGCCGCCTGCGCGGGCTCATGGATGTCGGTGAGCACCGGGAGGCCGCAGGCCGCCCTGACCCGCTCCAGCGCCCGCAGGCCCTCCTCAAGCCCCGGTCCCCTCGCCGAAGCCAGCTTCGAGCGGTTGGCCTTGTCGAACGAGGACTTGAAGAACACCGGAAGACGATGCCGGGCGGAGAGGGCCGCCAGGGCCTCCGCGACCGCGAGGTTCACGTCGTCGCCCTCGAGCACGCAGGGCCCGGCGATGAGGAAGAAGTTCTCAAACACCGCTGGCGTCCTTCAGCGGGCCACGCTCCCGGTCACCCCGCTTTCGCGCACGGGGGCGATGCCCGCGTGGCGGATGGCCGCCTCGACGAACGAGGCGAAGAGCGGGTGCGCGTGCGTCGGACGGCTCAGGAATTCGGGGTGGAACTGGCAGCCGACGAACCAGGGATGCCCGGGGAGCTCGATCATCTCGACCAGGGTGCGGTCGGGAGAGAGCCCGGTGAACGCCAGCCCCTCCCGGGAGAGCAGATCCCGGTAGGCGTTGTTCACCTCGTAGCGGTGCCGGTGCCGTTCCTGGACGAGCGCCCGGCCGTAGATCCGTTCTACCTGGGATCCCGGGAGCAGCCGGCACGGCCATTGTCCCAGCCGCATGGTGCCCCCCTTGCGGGTGACGTTGGCCTGCGAGTCCATCAGACAGATGACCGGATGCGGCGTCGAGCGGTCGAACTCGAAGGAGTTGGCGTCGTCGAGCCCGCACACGTTGCGCGAGAACTCGATGACCGCGCACTGGAGCCCGAGGCAGATGCCGAAGTACGGCATGCGGTTCTCGCGCGCCCAACGGATGGCGTTCAGCATGCCTTGCACGCCCCGTTCTCCGAAGCCGCCGGGAACCAGAACCCCGTCGTAGTCCTCGAGCTCCCGGGGATCGTGGTCGCCTTCGTAGCGTTCGCTGGAGATCCAGTCCAGCTCCACGCCCACGTCGTGTTCGACGCCGCCGTGGATGAGCGCCTGCTCGATCGACTTGTAGGAATCGACGAGCTCGGTGTACTTGCCCACGATGGCGATGCGGACCTTGCCGCGGGAAGGCCGCTTGATGCGTTCCACCACGCCCCGCCACCGCTTGAGATCGGTGGTGGGAGCCTGGAGTTCGAGCCGCTCAAGAACCACTTCGTCCAGACGCTGACGGTGCAGTTCCAGGGGCACCTCGTAGATGGTTTCCTGGTCGTGGGCTTCCACCACGGCGTCCGGATGCACGTTGGTGAACAGCGCGATCTTGCGGCGAATACCCTCGTCCAGCGGGCGCTCGGTGCGGCACATCACGATGTCCGGGGGAATGCCGATCTGCATGAGTTCGCGCACCGAGTGCTGGGTCGGTTTGGTCTTGAGCTCGCCGGCCGCCGCCAGGAAGGGCACCAGGGTGAGGTGGATCACCGCGACGTACGGGCGTCCCATCTCCAGGCGGAACTGCCGGATGGCCTCCAGGAAGGGCAGGCTCTCGATGTCGCCGACGGTCCCTCCGATTTCGGTGATGATGACGTCGTTCTCGGGCGCCAGGCGGCGGATGGCGTCCTTGATCTCGTCGGTGATGTGCGGGATGACCTGCACGGTCGAGCCCAGGTAGTCGCCCCGCCTTTCCTTGTTGATCACGGACTGGTAGATGCCGCCCGTGGTGACGTTGTTGGCCTGCGACAGCGACTCGTCGATGAAGCGCTCGTAGTGGCCCAGGTCCAGGTCGGTCTCCGCGCCGTCGTCGGTCACGAACACCTCCCCATGCTGGAATGGGGAGAGGGTGCCCGGATCGACGTTGATGTAGGGGTCGAATTTCTGGATGGTCACCCTGAAGCCGCGGGCCTTCAGGATGTGTCCGAGGGACGCGGCGGCGATGCCCTTCCCCAGCGATGACACCACACCTCCGGTAACGAAGACGTAGCGTGTCCGGTCGGTCTGATTCTCGCTCATGTTCCGCTCACCAGGCTGGATGAATGCTGCTCGATTTCCCGCAGTCTCTTTTCGGTGTAGAGCACGTCGGTCGGCGTGTCGACGCCGGGGTGCGCGACCCCGACCACCGCCACGCCGATGCGGATGCCGGACTCGAGGGGGCGCAGCTGCTCGAGCTTTTCGAGGCGCTCGAGGACGGTCGGGGCCATCGCCACCCACCGCTCGAGGGCGTCGCGCGCGCAGGCATAGATGCCGATATGGCGCAGATAGGGTTCGCGCAGCAGGTCGCCCGCATCCGGCTTCGCGGCCCGCTTGTAGGGTATCGCGGCGCGCGAGAAGTAGAGCGCCCGGCCCGTGGCCGCGCGCGCAACCTTCACCACGGAAGGGTCCTTCCACGCTTCCAGGTGCTCCACCGGGGTCGCGCAGGTCCCGATCTCCCATCCTCCGCCGCGAACCAGCTCGACGGCCGCCGCCAGGTGGCGTTCCTCGAGCAGCGGCTCATCCCCCTGGATGTTTGCGATCACCGGGTAGTCCCGGTAGCGCCTGCGCGCCGCCACCTCGGCGATGCGGTCGGTGCCGGAGGGATGGTCGGGCGAGGTCATCTCCACCGGGGCGCCGAGGTCGCGGCAGACGCGCGCCACCCGGTCGGAGTCGGTCGCCACGACGGCGTGGTCGAGCACCTGCATGGACCGGACCCGGCGCCAGACCCACTCGATAAGCGGTCGGCCGAGGATGGGGAAGAGGGGTTTGTTGGGGAGTCGTGTAGAGGCGAGCCGGGCGGGAACGATACCCAGGACGCGAGCTTTCATGCGCACTCGGTCATGCTTGAGGGACGGCCTCCACGTTCACGTCGGTTCCATCCGTTTTGCCGGACATCGCTCGTTCAGCGTCCGGCCCCTCCGCCAACAGGAAGCAAGATAGCGCGCGCGGCGGGATAACTCCAGAAGAGAGAAGTCCGGAAGTTGGCGTAGCTGTTGATGTAGTGACATCTGCTGTCATCTACTGATGACTGTCGTCGGCAATCCCCACCGGGTCGCGCATCAGGTTTCCGGTGCTTCCAGGCGGTAGGCCTGGATCGAAGGCACATCCATCTCGTCGTGGGAGAGCACGTACAGCCTGTCGTCCCTCACGTCCTGTAACAGATGCCCGGCCGGAAGAAGGATGGACCCGGCATGGGTGCCGTCCGGCCCAAACGCGGCCCATTCCCACACGGCACTCTCTCCGGGGGCGCGGATCCCTGCCCAGATCCGCTCCTCGTCGTCGGTCACGAGTCCGACGAGAGCCGGCCAGGTGTAGGGCGCGCCCGACCGGAGCACGTCCGCCAGCGGTTCATTCATGTCTTCGCTCGCGGCCCGCAGTTCCGCGGCAGTCACGGGGATCGGAGTGGTCGGATAGGAGAAGGTGTGAGTTGTGGCTCCGCCGAAATCAAGAACCGTGACATCGAGGGCTCCCGAGGTCGCATGCGCGATTCGGTTCTCGCCGAAGAGTCGGACGAGCGACTCACGACCGAAAGGATGGCCGCCCACGCTCAGGTACCCTTCCCGCCGCGCCACCAGGCGCTCGCTGTCGGCGACGATCGCGAGAGTGTCGGCGATCGCATCGGCGGACTCGTCGAATGCCAGGATCACTTGCGTCCGGCCCTGGTCGGCGGCCTCTCCTTCACCGGCAATGTAGGGAGCCCGGTCCAGCGCGAAGTAGCGCCCCGGCTCCGGGACACTCCACAGGTGGGATACAACGTCCCGTTCCCGATTCGGCGGAGGCCGGGTCGCGAGGAGCTCCAGATTGACCGGATCGAAGAGCGTAATCCGCCCCAGCGAAGAGTCGTATACAAGCAGGGTGTCGCCCGGAAGGATCTGCACCTCCTTCGTCACGAACTCACCGGGACCCTCCCCTTCTCGCCCGACAGTTTGCAGGTATGCGAGATCCGGGGTCAGCACGGTGATGCCGCCTGCCGGCCAGTCGACCAGAAAGACGCGGCCCCTGGAGTCAACGTCCAGGTCGTAAACGGAGGTCAGATAGAGGTCGGGCTCGGAGGCAGCTTCCAGGGTGACCTCCCACCACGAATCCGAGGCGGCCCATGGCCGCGGACCAGTAGCAGCCGGTGCATCTCTTCCGAGTCCGGCTTCGGGCGCATCGCCCGCGCATCCGATCAGGGCGGCGGTGGCCAGGAGGCCGCTCGTCAGCAGGGGGACAGACGGACGCCTCCGGGGGCGCTTGGGATCGAGCGAAACGGCGCGGCTCCTGAATGGAAGGGTAAACATGGTGTCCTCGCTCGAACGGTGTTTCGCGGCCTCTGTGCCTGACAAGCTTGACGCTACGCGAGGGAGAGGAGTTTCTTCCATATATGTTGAATAATCAACGTTGTTCCTCATGTCATTCAGCCGGATTGCCCGATGCCGCCCCCGACCTACCTTTGTGGCGGTCCCTTCGGTATCCCCTCCTGCGGAGTGTTCCCATGGCCGTCATCCCTTCCGCACGGGCATACACCCGCGCGCTCATCCTGTCCTTCCTCGCAACCGGCTTCGCGGCCGGCGGGCTCGCTGCCCAGCTGACCGCTCCCGGCGACCTCCCGGACGACTTCTTCGCCGACGCCGATTTCCGCCACGTGGGCCCCGTAGGCAACCGGGTGAGCGCGGTGGTGGGCGAACCCGGCAACCGCAACGTCTACTACCTCGGGGCCGCGTCGGGAGGCGTGTTCAAGAGCGAGGACGGCGGGCACACCTGGCACCCCGTCTTCGACGACCAGCCGGCGCAGTCGATCGGCGCCCTGGCGATCGCGCCCTCCGACGCCAACGTGGTGTGGGCGGGGACCGGCGAGTCGTTCATCCGCTCCAACGTATCCATCGGCAACGGCGTGTACCGCTCCACCGACGCGGGCCGCACCTGGCGGCACATGGGGCTCGACGAGACGGGAAGAATCGGGCGCATCGTCATCCATCCCGACGACCCGGACATCGTGTACGTCGCAGCGGCCGGCCACCTCTACGGCCCGCAGCAGGAGCGGGGGCTGTTCCGCACCACCGACGGCGGAGAGAGCTGGGAGCGGGTGCTCTTTTCCGGCGAGAACTCCGGCGCGATCGACGTGGTGATGGACCCAACCAACCCGCGCATCCTCTTCGCCGCGACCTGGCAGATGCAGATCTGGACCTGGGGGCGCGAGAGCGGAGGACCGGAAAGCGGGCTCTGGACCAGCCGCGACGGCGGCGACAACTGGACCCGGCTCGAGGGCGCCGGGCTGCCCCGCGGCACCATGGGCCGGATCGGCCTGGCGATGACCGCGGCGGACCCGGACCGGGTGTACGCGCTCATCGAAACAAACTCCAACCGAGAGTACGAGGAGTTGGAGGAGCACGAGGGGACTCTGTGGCGATCCGACGACGGCGGGCGCTCCTGGACGATGGTGAACGCCGACCACGCGCTGGCGCAGCGTCCCCTCTACTACTCGCGCATGTCGGTCGCGCCCGACGACCCCGACGAGGTGCACTTCATGTCCACGCTGCACACGCGCTCGCTGGACGGCGGCGTGTCGTTCGAGGTCATCTCGGGAGGCGACAACCACGACATGTGGATCGACCCGCACGACCCCGCGCGCATGATCATCGGCAACGACCAGGGGGTGCGCATCTCCACCAACCGGGGGCGCAACTGGTACCGGCCGCTCCTGCCCATCGCCCAGATGTACCACGTCCACACCGACACCCGGGTCCCCTACAACCTGTACGGCAACCGCCAGGACGGGCCCTCGACGGGCGGGCCCTCCAACACCCTCACCGGGGGCGCGATTCCGGTGGGGGCGTGGCGCTCCGTTGGCGGCTGCGAGGTCGGGTTCGCCATCCCCGACACGGTGACCAACGACGTCGTCTGGTCGGGGTGCTTCGAGGGCATCCTCGAGCGGCACCAGCTCTCCACCGGGATCACCCGCACGGTGAGCGTGTGGCCCGACAACCCCGAAGGCTGGGCGGCCGCCGACGTGCGCTACCGCTTCCAGTGGACCTTTCCCGTGCACATCTCGCCGCACGACAACAACGTCGTGTACGCCGGCAGCCAGCACGTCCACCGAACCACCGACGGGGGGCACAGCTGGAGCGTGATCAGCCCCGATCTCACGCTTGCCGACACCACCCGCATGCAGAAGACGGGCGGGCTCACCACCGAGGACGTGAGCCCCACCTACGCCTCGGTGCTCTTCGCGCTCGCCGAATCGCCCATCGAGCCCGGCACCATCTGGGCGGGGTCGAACGACGGCCTGGTGCACGTGACCCGCGACGGCGGCGATAGCTGGGTCGAGGTGGCCCGCAACATCTCCGGGCTCCCCGAGTGGGGCACGGTGAGCAACATCGAGCCCTCCCGCTACAGCCCGGCGGCGGCGTACATCACCGTCGATTTCCACCAACTGGGCGGCACCGATCCCTTCGTCTACAAGACGGAGGACTACGGGGCGTCCTGGCGCTCGCTCGCCGGCGACATCCCGCGCAGCGTGTTCAGCTACGCCCACGTCGTGCGCGAGGACCCGGTGCGTCCCGGGCTCCTCTACCTCGGAACCGAGAACTCGCTCTACGTCTCCTTCGACGACGGGGTGACCTGGAGCTCGCTGCAGGGCGATCTGCCGCACGCCCCCGTGCACTGGCTGGAGATCCAGCCGCACTTCAACGACCTGGTGGTCGGCACCTACGGGCGGGGATTCTGGATCCTGGACGACATCACCCCGCTTCAGCAACTGAGCGCGGAGACGGTCGCGGACGGCGTGCATCTGTTCGCGCCCCGTCCGACCTGGCGCTTCCTGCCCCGGGAGGCGCGCAACGCCCAGCCGGACGACCCGGCCGCCGGGGAGAACCCCGACTACGGGGCCTCGATCAACTTCCATCTGGGCGAGGATCTGGCCGGACCCGCCACCATCGAGGTCGAGACGATGGACGGGGCGCCGGTCCGCACCCTGTCCGGCAGCTTCGGCCCCGGAATGAACCGTGTGATGTGGGATCTGCGCTACACGGCTTCCGCGACTCCGCGGCTCCGCACGCCACCGCTCGAGCACTCGCATCGCGGCGTGGGCCAGGAGGGGTGGCGGCCTCCGCCGGACGGCGGCCCGGTTCGGCCCCTTGCCATCCCCGGACGCTACCGGGTGCGGCTTACCGCAGGCGCCGAAGAGCGCACCGCCGAGCTCGAGATCCTGCAGGATCCGGCCTCTACGGCTTCCGCCGAGGACATGCGCGCGCAGCTGGCCCTTCAGCTGGAATTGCGTGAGATGAGCGATTCGACGGCCGAGCTCATCAACCGCATCGAATGGACCCGCCGAGGGCTGGCGGACCTCGAGGAACGGGTGCGCGGGAATCCGCTCTACGCGGAGATCGCGGAAGTGGGAGAGGAACTCGCGCTGGCGCTCATCGAGCTCGAAATGGAGCTCTTCGACCTGAGGCTCACGGGCGGTTCGGCCCGGCAGGACACCATCCGCTGGCCCCGCCGGCTATGGGCGAAGATCGCGAGCCTCGCGGGGTATTCGGCCGGCTCGGACGACCCGCCGACGGAGTCGATGAGCGAGGTCGGAGGGATCTACCGGCTTCAGCTGGAGGAGTATCTGAGACGCTGGGCGGAGTTGGCCGCGGACGACATCACCGACTTCAACCGCCTTCTGGCGGAGCGGGGGCTGCCGCCGATCATCTCCTAGAGGCGCAGGAAGTTCTCCAGCAGCCGCGGGCCCGCGTCGGAGAAGTAGGACTCCGGGTGGAACTGAACCCCCCAGACGGGCATCGTCCGGTGGCGCATGGCCTGGATTTCGTCGTCCTCGCCGGGGAGATCGGTCCAGGCCACGGGTTCGAGTTCGAAGGGGAGCGCCGCGGGATCCGTGACCAGGGAGTGATAGCGGGCCACGGTCATCGGCGAGGGAAGCCCCTGGAAGACCCCGCGGCCATTGTGGCGGATGGGTGCGGTCTTGCCGTGCATGACGCGCCGGGCCCGGACGGTCGCGCCCCCGAACGCCTCGCCGATGGCCTGGTGTCCCAGGCAGACCCCCAGAATCGGTGTGCTCGGACCCAGGGCCCGCACCAGCTTGGTGCTGATACCCGCTTCCCCGGGCGTGCAGGGTCCGGGAGAGATGACGACGCGTTCGGGAGCTTGCCGCTCGATCTCCTGGACGGTGCGCTCGTCGTTGCGCACCACCTCGGTTCGGGCACCCAGGGCCTCCAGCATCTGGACCAGGTTCCAGGTGAAGGAGTCGTAGTTGTCGAGAACCAGGATCATCGGGCGCGGAGGTTCGGTAGGATGAAGTCGGGTGGCGGGGCGCACGCCCGCGATGCACGCATTGTGTCCCGGCGGCTTCCAGGTGCCGGGAATGTGCCGCGCCGGAGGGCATTCGCCAAGCCCCGTCTTCCCGCCCCCGGATAACGTCGACTCCTGCCGGAGTGTCGCGCCGGTGTACACACGCTGCCTGGTCTGCCAGGCCCCCTTCCCCGAGAACGACACGCTCGAGCACCTGCCGCGCGGGCGACGCGTGGCCTTCGATGCGGAGCGAGGTCGTCTCTGGATCGTGTGCCTGCGCTGCAAACGATGGTCGCTGGTGCCGCTGATCGACCGCTGGGAGGCGCTCGAGGAGCTGGAGAAAGTTTCGGTCGACCAGGGGCGCCTGCTGTCCCGCACCGACAACATCGCCCTCCTCGCCGCCGGTCCGCTCGAGATCGTGCGCGTCGGACGCTGCGAGCGCCGAGAGGAGGCCTGGTGGCGCTACGGGCGCGAACTACGCGCGCGCAGGAAGCGGTTCAAGCAAGTGTCGCTCGCGGGCACGGCGGTGGGAGCCGCCGCCGTCGGTGGCTGGCTGACCGGCGGCATCGGCCTGTTGGGCGCCTGGGTGCTCTGGGAGCACGCGCCGCGGTGGACGACCCGGGGCGCCCGCTGGCTGCGCTTCGGCTCGGCGGCGTGGCGGGGCCGCCGCGAGTGCGGCCGCTGCGGATACGTCATGCGGGTGCTCTCCTACGACGCACGCGCAGGGCTCATGATCCGTCCCGCCGAGGGCGACGCGCCTCTGGTGGTGTCGCGCGCCTGTCCGGTCTGCAGGGCGGCCCCGGATGCCGACGAGGGCCTGCGCCTGACGGGCCCGGACGCGGAGCGCACCCTGCGCAGGGTCCTCGCCTACCATCACTTCGAGGGAGCATCCGAGAGGCGGATCACCTCCGCGACCCGCCTGATCGAGGAAGTCGGGGGCACCGGCGGCCTTTCACGGGTGCTGGTCAAGAAGGGCGCGCGCCTAGGAAGCCTGCCGCGCACGGGCACCATCGCCCTGGAGATCGCGGCCGGCGAGGACGCCGAGCGGCGGCTTCTGGAGCTCGAGCTGGCCAGCCTTGAGGCGCACTGGAAGCGGGAAGAGGAACTCGCGGCCATCATCGACGGCGAGCTGACGCCGGTGCCTCTGCTGGAGACGCTGCGCCGGAAGGTCGCCGGGCTGTGAGGGGCGCGGCCCTTGGACCTGATGCCTAGTAGTCCACCGGCCTCAGGTACGATTCCCCGATCGCCGTGGACGAAAGCACCGCCACCGTTGGCAGCTCACGCTTCCAGTGGGTCGCGTTAAGGCGGCTCCAGACGATGTCAACCTGCGATTCGTCGAAGCCCCGCCGCACCAGGTCGGCGGGCGAGTAGCCCCGCAGGAACCAGTGCAGGATGGGGTCGGCGTCGTGGTAGGAGATGCCCAGCTCGTCGTGATCGTGGATGCCCTGCACCAGATCGGCGCTGGCCGGCTTCTCGACGATTTCGGAGGGAACGCCGAGATGGCGCGCGAGCGCCCACACCTGGGTCTTGAACAGGTCGCCGAGCGGGTTGACCGGGGGCGAGTCGTCGGCGTGCCAGGTGTAGTAGCCGAACAGCCGTTCGCTCTTGTTGCCGGTGCCGAGAGGGAGCGCCCTCAGCAGCGCCGACTGATCGAAGATGGTGAGGGCGCGGAAGCGGGCGGCGAGGTTGCCGCGGCGGAGCGGGCTTATGTCCGGCTCGTGGCGCGCGATGTAGCCGTCCACCGAAGCCGTGATGTCCAGGGTGCGGCCCACGGCACCGGTCGCCTCCAGCACCATCGCCGCGTGCTCCAGGCTCTCCGGTGACGAGGTGGCGTAGGGCAGCCGCAGCCCGGTGACGTTCTCCGGACCGAGCGCGCGCACCGCGAGGCAGAGCGACACGGCGGAATCGACGCCTCCCGACACGCCGATCACGACCTTTTCGAAGCCGCGCCGGCGCACGATCTCCTCCCGGATGAACTCCACGAGAGCCCGCTCGGTGAGCTCGAGGTTGAGGTCGAGCATCGAGGCGTCGCCGGGAATCGGACCGTGGGTCGCGGCGGCCCGGTGGCTCCGCGCCGGAGCCGCGCCGCCGCCCGACCCGGAATCCCTCGCCGCGGCCGCCGCGTCCCTTCCCCGCCCGCGGCCGGCGCGCGCCAGTGCGTCGCGCAGATTGGGCAGCTGCTGTTCGAGATCGGAGAGCAACGGCGACTCGAAGCGGTGCCGGTCGATCGCCGCGCGGTCGAGGACGGCGGTCACCACGCCCTCCTCGAACAGGGGAGCGCGCGCCAGGGTGGTGCCGTCGGGCGCGATCGCGACCGAGCCGCCCGCGAACAGCTTGCCGCCCTCCGAGCCCACCAACTGGCTGACCAGGACGAAGACGCCGTGCTCCATCGCCGGCCCCTCGAGGATCGGGTCCCAGCGCCGGATGCTGGCGGGACGGTCGCTTCCGGCAAGGAATCCCCGGGCCGGCGAGGCGCTGGACACCAGGATGACTTCGGCGCCGTCGAGGGCCAGCACGGCCGGGGTCAGCGAGTGCCAGATGTCTTCGCAGATCAGCATCCCCATGCGGCCCAGGGGCGTGTCGAAGGCGCGCACTTCGCGCCCCGGCTTCACGAAACGGGCCTCATCGAAGAGCCCGTAGGTGGGCAGGAACATCTTGCGGTGGACGTGCAGGGGCAGGTAGCGGCCGCCGCTCGCGGAGAAATAGGCGACGCTGTTGTAGATCCGGCGGCGATGCCGCTCGTAGAAGCCGACGACCAGGTCCGGCGCCCCATCCGGTGCCCGGCCCAGCATGTCCGCCACTTCGTCCGCGCCGAAGGCGAGTTCCGCGACCGCCCCCTGCAGGAAATACCCGGTCAGGCAGGTCTCCGGAAAGACGAGGAGGTCGTGGTCGCTCCCGGCTTCGGCCACGAGCGAACCGATGCTGTCGAGATTCGCGCGCACGTCTCCCTTGCGCGGCTTCAGCTGGACCAGTCCCGCAACGAGCGGGGACGAATGACTCGGGCTCATGAGCGGCACGTCGTCAGGGCGGTGGGTTCCGTTCGCGGTGCGGCAAGCGGGATGCCTCCCGACAAGGTATGATATCCGTGCGGTCCGCCAAACGCCGCGACGGTTGCCGGGTGGTCCATCCGATTGCACGATAACTGGTCGCGTGACGCCAATGGGGTTTGAACCGGCTCCGGGAACGAGTCCGTGACCTCCGGGGTCTACCCTGCAGCCATCGACATCTCCTCCCACGAGTCGCCATGAGCCGCACGAGATTCATCCTTGCAGCGTTCCTGCTCTTTCTGCCGGTCCGGGCCTCGGACCTCGCGGGTCAGGATACGGGATCGACCGGCCAGCCCGATGCGGAAGCGTCGGCAACGCTGGACGGCCAGCACTTCCTGCGCGCCTTCGAGGTCATCAAGCGCTACAGCTGGAGCACTCCCTCGGACTCGACGCTCTGGAGGGGAGCTCTCGACGGGTTGCTGGGGGCGGCGGCCCTGCTGGAGCGGCGCGCCGACGCGGCCGACTCGATCGCGGATTCGGATCCGATCCCTCCGGAGACGGAAGTCCCGTCGAGCCGGGGCACGGTGGACGACCAGCGGTTCCTCAGCAACTTCGACAGCATCCGCCGGTCCGGTCTGGACGAACCCTACGATCCGATGTTGTGGAGCGGCGCGGTCGGGGGGCTGATCACGGCTTTGAACGACCCCTATGGCCAGGTGCTCAGCCCGCGCCGGGTGGACGCATTTCAGGAAGCCACCACCGGCAACTACGCGGGCATCGGGGTAGCGATCCAGTTGCTGAACGACCAGATCACGGTCACCGCGGTCTTCCGCGGGTTTCCGGCGGAGCGGGTGGGAATCCAGGTGGGCGACGTGATCGTGGGCGTGGACGGCGAGAGCGCCGCAGAGTGGACTACCGGCGAAGCCTCGCAGCGCATTCGCGGCACCCCCGGCACCAGGGTCACCGTGTCGGTCGAGCGCGACGGGTTTTCCGCTCCCATTCCCCACGAGATCGAACGCGACAACATTCACGTCTCGTCGGTCCATGCCGGATACGTGGAAGAGGGCATAGGCTACATCGAGCTGGACCGGGTGGCTCGCGGTTCCACCGCGGAGATGGACTCCGCCTTCGCTCTGCTCGCGGACGCCAGCGGGATCATACTGGATCTGCGCCGCAATCCGGGGGGCTACCTGGACGAATCCCTCACCCTGACCGACCTCTTCCTCGACCGCGGCAAGCGCGTGGTCAGCACCCGCGGCCGCAACCCGCGCCGCGGGCCCGGCGAGCACGAGGATGCGGCGTACACCCGGGACGGGGCGAGCCTCGGAGACAAGCCGCTGGTGGTGCTGGTCGACGGCTTTACCGCCTCGGCCGGGGAGATCCTTTCCGGAGCCCTGCAGGACCACGACCGCGCGCTGGTGTTGGGCGAGCGCACCTTCGGAAAGGGGGTGGTGCAGTCCGTCGTACCGCTCCCGGAGGGCTGGCAGCTGCAGCTGACCACCGGGGAGTGGTACACTCCGCTGGGCCGGTCGCTGCACCGTCAGCGGGACGCACACGGGACGCCGCTGCCCGAGGACTCCACCGCCTTTCCGGTCTTCACCACCGAGGCGGGGCGCGAACTGAGGGGTGGCGGCGGGGTCTTCCCGGATCTGGAGATTGACGGCGACACGCTGCTGGCCGTCGAGCGCCAGCTTCTGGAGGAAGCCGCGGCTGCCGAATTCCCCCTCGGGCTGAGGCTGGCCGAAATCGGGTTCGATCGCGCGCAGGCCGTCGGCAATGACGGCGCCGAGGCGACGATCACCGAGGAGAGCCTCGACGCGTTCATCGCCGAGTTGCGCGATGCGGGTGTCCCCGACGCCACCCTCGACGATCCGGCGGCCCGGCGCTACCTGCTCTGGCGGCTCGAGATCAACCTGTCTCAACGCATGGCAGACGACGGGCGCCTGTTGCGGTTCCGCATCCAGCGCGATCCTGTCCTGGCCGAAGCGGTCCGGCTCCTGCGCGAGGCGGACGACCAGGCGGAACTCTTCAGGCTCACGGGCAGCGGAAGCTAGCGGGCTTCGCCTCCGCTCGGCGTCTCCGCCGGGGCCCTCCGCCGGGCTCGCTCTGACGAGTCATCCCCTGGGGTGGTGGGTCCGGTGCATCTCGTGCACGTATTCCCGGTCCACGTG
>VYDD01000101.1 GCA_009843625.1 Gammaproteobacteria bacterium
GGGTGGCAGGGGCGCAGGCCAGGGCGCCGAGGCCTGCCAGGGCGAAGAGCGTAATCGAGGTGCCGGCGAGCCGTCTGGAATACACGCTGATGTCCTCCGGGGCGGCGGGCGAACCTCGGCCCACCGCCTGAATTGCGGGCATGATCGGTTTTGGCCCAATATCACGGATGCCGTCGGTTGCCGCCAACGGCCGAGCCATGGACCCTACCGCGGACCGGTCCGGCAGCCTCGCGCCCCGACGGAATGGCCATTCCAGCGAGACTACCTGCCAAGGGGGCCACCAGATGCGATATCCGCCCCGGTTCTCCAGCCGCCTTTCGTTCTTCCCGGCCACGGTTCTCGTTGCCTTCCCGATCCTCGCCGGGCTGGTCCCGGACCTCATCCTCTCGCAGGAGCTTCCGCGCGCCGCCCCCGCCGAGACGGGCTTCGTGCCGGGGCGCCTGGAGCGCATCGGCGTGCTGCTGGACGACTATGTCGCCGACAACCGCCTCCCGGGCGCCGTCGTGGCCGTTCTGCGCGACGGAGCCGTGGTGTACGAACATGCGGCGGGGTTCTCCGACCTCGAAGCCCGACGGCCGATGACCCGGGACGCGATCTTTCGCATCGCTTCACAGACCAAGCCGGTGGTCAGCGTGGCCGTGATGATGCTTCAGGAGGAGGGCGCGCTGCTGCTCTCGGATCCGATCGGCAAGTACCTTCCGGAATTTGCGCGCACCCAGGTGGCGGAACTCCTCCCGGGGGGCTTCGAGGTGGTCCCGGTGGAGCGGGCGATCACGATCCGCGATCTGCTGACCCACACCTCGGGGATCGCGTACGGATCCGGGCCGGCCGGTGAGCGCTGGAGCGAGGCGGGAGTCACCGGATGGTACTTCGCCCACCGCAGCGAACCCATTCGCGCGACAGTGGACCGTATGGGATCGCTGCCCTTCGCGGCGCAGCCCGGCACCCAGTTCATCCACGGCTACTCCACCGACATCCTGGGCGCCCTCGTGGAGGAGCTCTCGGGCGAGACGCTCGACGACTTTCTGCGATCCCGCATCTTCGAGCCGCTCGACATGCGCGACACCCATTTCTTCCTGCCGCTGGAGAAACGCGGCCGGCTCACCACCGTCTACAACGAGGAGATACCCGGACGGCTGATCCGCGCCGCCGACGGCGGGGGCATGACCGAGCCGGGACAGTACGTGGACGGGCCGCTTGCCAGCTTCTCGGGCGGGGCGGGGCTGCTCTCGACGGCGCGCGACTACGCCCGCTTCCTGCAGATGATGCTGAACGGGGGCTCGCTCGGCGATGCGCGCATCCTCTCGCCCGCGAGCGTCGCGCTCATGACCGCCAACCACATCGGCGACATGTTTCCCGAGCCGGGGATGGGTTTCGGATTCGGATTTCGCATCCGCCTGGACCTGGGAGAAGCCGGACAGCCGGGCTCGATCGGCGACTACGGTTGGAGCGGGGCGTACCACACCGATTCCTGGGTCGACCCGGTCGAACGGCTCGTGGTCGTCTATTTGACCCAGGTGATCCCCGCCTCGGGTCTCGATGAGCACCAGAAGCTGCGGGCGATCGTGTACGGGGCTATGGGAGGAGACTGAGATGGGTGCGTGGCGCATCATGAGTCGTGGCGGTCGTCGCTACGGAAGACCTCGCGCGCCAGGAGCGGCGGCGCTCCTCGGGACGCTGATCCTCGGTGGGCTGGCTCCTCCGGCAGCGCACGCCCAGGAGCTTCCCCGCGCCACCCCGGCCGAGGCGGGCTTCGTCAGCGGCCGCCTCGAGCGCATCGGCACGCTGCTGGACGACTATGTGGCCGACGGCCGCCTGCCCGGCGCCGTCGTGACCGTGCTTCGGGACGGCGCCGTGGTCTACGAGCACGCAACCGGGTTCGCCGATCTCGAGGCGCGCACGCCGCTGGAAACGGATGCGATCTTCCGCATTGCCTCGCAGACCAAGGCCATCGTGAGCGTGGCCGTGATGATCCTGCAGGAGGACGGCGCGCTGCTGATTTCCGATCCGGTCGGGCGGTACCTGCCGGCGTTCGCCGAGACCACCGTGGCCGAACCGCTGCCGGACGGCGGTTACGACGTGGTGGCGGCCCGGCGGCCGATCACGGTTCGCGACCTGCTCACCCACACGGCGGGAATCGCGTACGGCATGGGCGGGCCGGGAGCGGACCGCTGGAGGGAGGCGGAGATCACCGGGTGGTATTTCGCCCACCGCGACGAACCCGTGCGCGCGACGGTCGACCGCATGGGGTCTCTGCCCTTCCAGGCCCAGCCCGGGGAGCGCTTCGTCTACGGCTACAACACCGACATCCTCGGGGCGCTGGTCGAGGCCGTCTCGGGACAGACCCTCGAGGCCTTCCTGCACTCGCGCATCTTCGAACCCCTGGACATGCGCGACACCCACTTCTACCTGCCGCCCGAGAAGCGGGACCGGCTTGCCACAGTCTACAACCGCAGGATGCCGGGGGAGCTGGTGCGGGCCCGCGACGGCGAGGGCATGGACGCACAGGGGCAGTACGTCGACGGACCGCGGACGAGCTTCTCGGGCGGCGCCGGGCTGCTCTCCACCGCGCGCGACTACGCCCGCTTTCTGCAGATGATGCTCGACGGCGGCACCCTCGGCGACGCGCGCATCCTGTCTCCCGCGAGCGTGGCGCTGATGACCAGCAACCACGTGGGCGACCTCTACGCGCCGGGGATGGGGTTCGGGCTGGGCTTCAGCGTGCGTCTCGACCTGGGGGAAGCCGGTGAGCCGGGCTCGCTCGGGGACTACGGCTGGGGCGGCGCCTACCATACCACCTACTGGGCGGACCCGCTGGAGCGGCTGGTGATGGTCTACTTCACCCAGGTCATTCCCGCCGCCGGCCTGGACGACCACCGGAAGCTGCGGGTGCTGGTGTACGGGGCGCTCAGGGGGAGTTGAGGCTGCAAGGGCTTGCTCGACAACCGTCCGGGCGGTACGGGTCGGAGGACTGGTCCGGTCAGCCTCCGGCTTGCCGCCGGTAGTGCAGCATGCGCGCGGCGTGCGCAAAACCGTAGAAGTATCGTCGCAACCCCTCCGCGGATTCCGGCGGCACTTCGGGGTCGAAGAAGAGGCGGCAGAACTCCTCTCGTGCGCGCAGTACTTCCTGACAGCGGTGACCGTGCCAGCGCGGGTCGCTGGCGGTCAGGTCGAAGAGTTCGAGCGCCCGCTCGAGGGCACCCTCGAACCGGCTCCGCTTGCCAGCCTTGTGGAACCGGATGGCGCGCTCCACCTCGCTCCCCACGTTCCCGAGTTGCTCCACCAGTTCGAGCCGGCCCCAGGCGCCCGCGGCGGCCCGCTTGTGCAACGTTCGGGTCATGTCCGGCAGATCACTCTGCCAGGATGAGGGATTCGACCACGCTGCGGATACGCGCGCGTGTTCGTTGGTCGTCCACGCCACGGGAGCGATTTCCGTCCCGCGGACGGATGTTGATCATGGAGTCGAACTCGATCCAGTCGGGGCCTTCGTCTGCCGGATGGAGATTGATCCCCCAGAGGTCCCGCTGCACCGAACCATCCGCGAGAAGAACGCCCTCATCGTCGGCGTGCAGGTCTCCACCGACGGCCATGATGCCGCGCGACACGTCGACAACCGCCTTGATCCAGTCGCCGAACTGCTCCTCAGCCCACTCTTGAAGCTCTCTGCGGGAGATGGGGGTCGAGACCACCCGTCCGGTAGTCAATTCATTCGATTCCTGGTTGCAGGGGTAGCCGGCGGCAGCCTGGTGTTCCGGACCGCGGCAAAGCGCGAAAACATAAGCCAGTCGCCGGGTGCCGCGCGCGGGTCCAACGCGTCACTCCCGCTCCGGCTCGGGCAGCCTGGCCCACACCATCCATCCCATGCACAGCACCGCGACCGCCCCGATGACGGTGTTGCCGGCGAATCCCAGGTTCGCATATGAGTACCCCGCCAACATCGCGCCCAGCGCGAATCCCACCTGCCCGAGCGCGACCGTCAGGCTCATGAGAGAACCGCGCCGGTTGGCGGGCACGAGGGCCGTCAGGAGCGCCGAGTACGGGCTCGTGCGCATCGCGATCAGCATCATCATCAAGGCGTAGAGCGGATAGGCGACCCAGAGGCTGGTTATGAGCGGCACCGTCGCGAGCATGACCACTGAGAGGCCCAGGCAGGAGGAGATCACCATCACCTTGCGGCCCACCCGGTCCGACAGTCTCCCGGCCTGGGGGCCCGCGATGACGTTGGCCACCCCGGCCACCAGGAACAGCGATGCGATCTGTTCGGCGGTGGCGTCGTGGAAGGCCTCCAGCCAGGTGGGGAAGTAGACCACGAAGAGCGCGACCCCGAGCGACACGGTGAAGAAGGCGAGCGCGGCAAAGGCGATCTCCGGGCGGCGCAGCATGACGGCGTAGCCCGCGACCGCGCGGTTGACCGTCAACCGCGACCGCCGGCGCTTCACGGGGGGCTGCGGCAGCCGCGTGTACACCAGGAGGAAGGTCAGCGCCATCATGACGCCGAAGAAGTAGAAGGGGCTGCGGAAGCCGAAGTCACCCGCCAGCAGGACGCCCACCGGGATGCCGATGATGAGGCCGACGGCCGATCCGCTCATGACCCAGCCGGTGGCCCACCCGCGCTGGCTGTAGGGGAAATAGTCGCCGACGTAGGAGACGGCCGCGCCGGAGAGCACGCCGCCAGCGGCGCCCGCGAGCACGCGCACCACCAGGAATTCCGGAAAGGAATCCACGAAGGTGTGCAGAGCCAGGGCGCAGGTCATCGCCCCCGCTCCCAGCAGCAGGATGCGGCGCCGGCCGATGCGGTCGGAGATCGGGCCGGAGATCACGGCCATGATCCCCACCATCAGGCTGTAGACCGTGACCAGAGTGCCCAGAAGGGCATCGGCGATGCCCAGCTCTTCGCGGATCAGGGGCAGGATCGGGGCGATCACCATGGTCTGACTGCTCGCCGAGAACACGAGCAGCCAGAGGGCGAAGACGACGAGGTAGGGGTGGGCCGGTGGGGTATGCTCCTTCACGAGCGGCGTCCGGGTTGTCCCGCGCAGCGCATCCCGGACCTCTTCGGCCGCTCCTGCCGGAGGAGAGCCGCCGTCAGCTGCCCGGCGGTGCCGCCGCCCCTCCGTCCGGGCTGCGCGGGTCGGGGGCGCCGACGAACTCGCCGGTCTCCGGATCGACCCCGATCGAGCTGGCCCGCCCCTGGCTGCCCCTCACCTGGACCTCGTGGCCCATGGCCTCCAGCGCCGCGATGTCCCCGTCCGAAATGCCGCCTTCCTCGATGCGCACGTTGTTCGGGAGCCACTGGTGATGGATCCGGGGCGCGGCCACGGCTTCCTCGATGGTCATGCCGTGGTCGACGATGTTGAGCACCAGCTGCATGACGGTATTGATGATGGTGCGCCCGCCCGGGGTGCCGATCACCGCCACCAGTTCGCCGTCGCGCGACAGCACGGACGGGCTCATGCTCGAGAGCATGCGCTGCTCGGGCCGGGCCAGGTTGGCCTCGGTGCCGATCAGGCCGCGGTCGTTGGTGAGGCCCGGCTTGCCGTTGAAGTCGCCCATCTCGTTGTTGAGGAGGAAGCCCGCTCCGGGCACGGTGATCTTCGAGCCGTAGCCCTGCTCCAGCGTGTAGGTGACCGAGACCGCCATCCCGTCGCGGTCCACCACCGAATAGTGGGTGGTCTCGGTGCTCTCCTCCGCCATGACCAGCTGGGACGGCTCGGAGTGGCCGGCCTGGTCGGCGAGGATCCTGCCCCGCAGCTCTTCCGCGTAGTCCTTGCTGGTAAGCCGCTCGAGCGGCACGTCGACGAAATCGGTGTCGGCCAGATGCTGGGCCCGGTCGCGGTAGGCGAGGCGCATCGCCTCGGTGAGATGATGGACGTAGGCGGCGGAATTGTGCCCCAGCGCCGCCAGGTCGAAGCCTTCCAGGATGTTGAGCATCTGGACGATGGCGGTGCCGCCGCTCGAGGGGGGCGGCATCGAGACGAGGTCGTAGCCGCGGTAGGTCCCGTGGATGGGAGTTCGCTCCTGCGCCTGGTAGCGGGCCAGGTCCTCCTCCGTGATCATGCCGCCGCCGCGCACCATCTCCTCGGCCAGGAGGCGCGCCGTCTCGCCGCTGTAGAAGCCGTCGTGGCCCTGGTCGCGGATGCGTGCCAGCGTGCGCGCCAGATCCGGCTGCCGGAAGAGCTCTCCCTCCTCGTAGGGAACGCCGTCCTTCGAGAACTGCGCCACGCTCGCGGGATAGGGCTCCATGCGCGGGAGGACGTTGGCCAGTGAACGCGCCAGCGCAGGGCTGAGGGTGAAGCCGTCGCCGGCCAGCCCGACCGCGGGCTCCACGAGATCCGCCCAGGGCGTTCCGCTGCCGTAACGCTCGTGGGCGAGGGCGAAGCCTGCCACCGTTCCCGTAACGCCGACGGCGTAATAGCTGCCGTTGTGGATCTCGAAGGAGTACTCGCCGGCCTCGTCGGTGAACATCTCGGGATGGGCGGCGAGGGGCGCCTTCTCACGGAAGTCGATGGCCGTTGCGGCGCCGTCGGGGCTGCGGATGACCATGAAGCCCCCGCCCCCGACGTTCCCCGCGGTCGGGTGGACCACTGCCAGGGCGAGGCCGGTGGCGATGGCGGCGTCCACCGCGTTCCCTCCGCTGGCCAGCACCTCGGCGCCCACCTCGCTGGCGATGAGGTTGGCGGACGACACCATCCCCTCCTGTGAGCGCAGGCCGAGGGTCGGGGGGGCGCCATCGTCCGCCCGGGGGGGCACTTCTCCCCCCTGGCAGGCGGTCACGGCAACGAGCAGCGGGACGATCCAGCGCGACGTCGAATTCATCATCCGGTTCTGCAGTTTCGATTCGGATTTCGAACCCGGAATATGAACGGGTGCGCCGCCGAATCACCAGACCCCGCGTGCGAATCCCGGAACCAGCCGCGCCGGGCGCTGGTACTGATGGCGCGGGCGCGGCTCCATGGCAGCCAGCCCACGCCGCTCCGCCTCCAACCCCTCACGAGACCGCGGACGGAAGGGCCGGCCCGAGATGACACCGTGGGTACGAAGACTGATCACCGCCAACGTGGTGGTCTTTCTGCTTTTTGCGGTCGCCGGGCCGCGATCCGACGGCTTCTGGGTCCTCACCCTGGTGCCGCAGCTGGCCTATCTGCGGCCGTGGACGCTGCTCACCTACATGTTCCTCCATGCGGGCTTCTGGCATCTCGCCCTCAACATGCTGGGGCTCTACTTCTTCGGTCCGCGGCTGGAGCTGCGCATGGGGTCCGCGCATTTCCTCAGGCTCTACCTGTTCGGCGGCCTTGGAGGCGCGCTCTTCTCGTTCCTGCCTCCCATGGCGCCGGTCGTCGGGGCCTCGGGCGCGGTGTTCGCGGTCCTGCTGGGCTTCGCCCGCTACTGGCCCCGGGAGCCGGTCTACATCTGGGGCATTCTGCCGATTCGCGCACGATGGCTGATCCTGTTCCTTGCGGGCTTCAGCCTCTTCGCGGGCGTCACTCAGGTAGACGATGGCGTGGCGCACTTCGCGCACCTGGGCGGCTTCGCCGGCGCGCTGGTCTATCTCTGGGCCCGGGCACGCCGCCGGCGGATGGTGCGGCGGCGCATGCAGGGAGTGGTCAAGGCCCGGCCCGAAGCGGAGATGCGGCGCAAGTGGGACCTCATCCCCGTGGACGAGCTGCACGAACTCAACCGCGCCGAGGTCGTCGCGCTGCTCCGCAAGGTGCAGGCGTTCGGCGTCCGCAGCCTCACGGTGGACGAGCGCGCGTTTCTGGACCGCATGGCGCCCTGACGCCTCCATCCTTGCCCGGAGTTCCCATGAGCAAGCTGTCCCCCGTTGTTCCGCTTACGCGATCGGCGTTCCTGCTGGGTGTCCTGCTCGCGGCCTGCCAGCCCGGCGGCACCGAGTACGCGGATCTGGTGCTGACGGGCGGCAAGGTAGTGACTGTGGACGACGCCCTTCCGGAGGCGGAGGCGCTCGCGGTGACCGGGTACACCATCACGGCCGTGGGGACCAACGAGGAGATCGCCGGCCACGTCGGGCCCTCGACCGAGGTCGTCGAACTCGACGGCCGGCTGGTGATCCCCGGCTTTATCGAGGGCCACGGCCACTACATGAGCCTGGGCCGCTCGAAGATGATTCTCGACCTCACCACCGCCACCAGCTGGGACGACATCGTGCAGATGGTGGGGGAAGCGGCCAGCCGGGCGGCCCCGGGCGAGTGGGTGACCGGGCGCGGCTGGCATCAGGAGAAGTGGACCTCGACGCCCGAGCCCAGCGTCGACGGCGTGCCGCTGCACACCGAGCTTTCGGCGGCGAGCCCGGAGAACCCGGTCAGCCTGGGCCACGCGAGCGGCCACGCCTCCTTCGCCAACGCCCTGGCGATGCAGCTCGCCGGGATCGACGGGAACACTCCCGACCCGCTGGGCGGCACCATCGTGCGGGACGCCTCGGGCGCCGCCACCGGCCTTATGCGCGAGACCGCCCAGCTCCTGGTGAGCGAAGCCGTCGCACGCTCCGGTGAGGGACGCTCCGCCGAGGACGTGGACGCCGAGTTCGTGCGCGCGGTCGAGCTGGCCGGTGCGGAGGCCCTGGCCTACGGGGTGACCAGCTTCCAGGACGCAGGCAGCGACTTCGGCACCATCGACCGGTTGCGCGCGCTGGCGGCCGAGGGCGCGCTCCCGGTGCGCCTCTACGTGATGGTGCGCCGCGAGTCCAACGAGGTCATGGACGAGAAGCTCCCGGCCTATCGCATCATCCCCGAGGGCAACGACTTCCTGGCGGTGCGCTCAATCAAGCGCCAGATCGACGGGGCGCTGGGGTCGCACGGGGCGTGGCTGCTCGAGAACTACATCGACATCGACAACCCGGGGCTGGTGCTCGAGACCGTGGACGACATCACCGGCACCGCCGAGGTCGCCATCCGGCACGGCTACCAGGTCAACACCCACGCCATCGGCGACCGCGCCAACCGCGAGGTGCTCGACATCTACGAGAAGGTCTTCGCGGCCAACCCCGACCGGACCGACCTGCGCTGGCGCATCGAGCACGCCCAGCATCTCAACCCGGCCGACGTCGGGCGTTTCGCCGAACTGGATATCATCGCCTCGATGCAGGGCGTCCATGCCACCTCCGACGGACCCTGGCTGGCGGACCGCCTGGGGCGGGAGCGGATGATCCAGACGTCCTACGTGTGGCGGGACATCCTGGATGCCGGGGTCATGATCGCGAACGGCACCGACGTGCCCGTGGAGCATATTTCGCCGATCGCGAGCTTCTACTCATCGGTGAGCCGGCGCATGAACAACGGCCAGGTCCTCTCCGGCGAGCATCGCATGACGCGCGAAGAGGCGCTCGAGAGCTACACCATCAACAACGCCTACGCCGCCTTCGAGGAGCACCTGAAGGGCTCGCTCACCCCCGGCAAGCTCGCCGACATCATCGTCCTCTCGCAGGACATCATGACGATCCCCGAGGACGACATTCCCGCCACCGAGGTCGTGTACACGATCGTCGGCGGCGAGGTGAGGTACTCGGGCCCGGAGAGCTGAGGCGCGTTTGAGCCTCAGGGGGGACGGAGGCCCTTCGCCCCTCCTGGCAGCCCTGCATTGCGGTTCACACCGCACTCACGGTTCCATCACTTTGCGCCATCCTCTTGATTTCTCGTAATAAGGGCTTGGCTTTCTCGTAATAGGGAATCAGATTTCTCGTATCAAGGAGTAGGAGTTCTCGTAATAGCGCCACCTTTCCCAAGTCTGCCGATGTACCCCAGACACCTCTATTCCGGCGTGCTCGACATGCTCCGCGAGTTCCGGATCGTCTACGTGACGGGTCCAAGACAGTCGGGCAAGACCACCCTGGTGCGGGGTGTCGCCGCCGAGCTGGGCATGCGCTACCTCACGCTCGACGACCCCGCCGTGCAGGCGGCGGCGGCCTCAGACTCGCACGGTTTCGTGAGGTCCTTCCATAATGCGCCGGTCGTGCTCGACGAATTCCAGCAGGTTCCGGAGCTTGTGCCCGCCATCAAGGAGGCCTCGGACCGGTTCGCCAGTGCGCCGCCTGACCGGCAAGGGCTCGCTGTCGCGCGCAAAGGGTTGTTCCTCCTTACCGGCTCGGCCGACATCTTCCGGTCCGCACGAGCTCAGGAGGCTCTGCCCGGCCACATGGCCCGCCTGGAGCTCCTGCCCCTGTCGGTTGCGGAGCTTCGGGGCAGCCGGCAGAACCTGATCGACTACCTCCTGGCAGAGGAGTTTTCCCCTTCTCGCTCCACGGCGCACGACCATCAAGCGCCGACCCGGGAAGAGATCGCAAGGCTGATTCTCATGGGGGGCTATCCCGAGGTCCAGGGCATGAGCCGGCGGGCACGCAGCACCTGGTTCAGGTCCTATACGGAAGGGCGCTTCTTCAAGGATTTCGACACGCTCTACAGCGCCCGCGGCGACTACCATTCCAGGCTGCGCGCACTGGCCCCCTACCTGGCGGGGTTGAGCGGCAACCTGCTCAAGTACGCCAACCTGGCCAACGACCTCGAACTGAACGACAAGCTCGCCAAGAGCTACGCGGAGGTCCTCGAACTCATGTTCCTGATACGTCGCGTCCCCTCATATCGGAAGAACCTGGCGCGGCGACTCACGGTGCGAATGCCGAAGCTGCACTTCGTGGACACGGGTCTCGCGTCGCACCTCCTCGGCCTGCGCACGGAAGCCCGGCTCCTCACCAGCCCGCATTATGGGGCGTTGCTGGAAACCCTTCTGTTCATGGAGTGCGCGAAGCACGCGGAGTGGGCCGAGGAGGAGGTTGGCCTGTACCACTTCCGCGACAAGCGCAAGCGCGAGGTCGATATCGTGCTGGAACGGCCTGACGGCCGCATCGTCGGCGTCGAGGTAAAGGCTTCGGCCACCCTCGGCCGCCGGGACTTCGACGGTCTCGCGGCTCTGGCCGAATTCGCGGGGAACGCCTTTGAACGCGGCGTGCTGATCTACACCGGGTTGCAGGCACTTCCCTTCCACCGGGGTCCGGCGCGTCTGTACGCTCTCCCCATTGCCCGAATCGCTCGCACGACACCGTAATCGGGCTCGCTCCGGGCCCCGGCGCGCTCAGGTCCCCGGCGCGGCCTCCTCCCTGCGGGCGCGGTAGATGGCGCGCGCTTCGTCGAACTGGGCGTACACGTGCTCCTTTTCGGCGTCCGAGCGCCAGCCGGGCCACAGCTCGGCCATCGTCTGAAGCCTGTCGATCCAGCGCAGCGCGTAGTCGGCGGCGCTGCGGCTGCGCACCGGGGCCCCGCCCACCATGACCCACACGGGGTTGGTGAGCGCGAGGGGGTAGGAGGTGTCGAGCGGAAAGCGGTCCTCGGGGTCTCCCTGGACGCGGACGTGGATCCAGCTGCTCCGCTCCACCTGCAGCGTGCGCTCCACCTCCAGCGAACGCCGGTCCCCGCCGAAGGGAATCTCCTCCACGACCTCGCCGTTCATCACGACGGTCGCCGTGCGCATGGGCACGATCCCCCAGGCCCGGATTGTCACCGTGACCTCGCCCCCGCCGGCGGGCAGCGCCAGCTCTTCGCCGGGGACGCGGCCGTCGACCCTGACGTCGAGCAGGGGACCGCTGGAGACGAAGGCGTGGCCGCCGCGTATCCCGTCGAACCACCCCTCCATCGACAACCTGCCGTCCGGCGTGCGCACGTAGGTCCGCATCGACCCCACCAGCGGGGTCGCCTGCAGATTGGAGATGGAGTCCTCGCCGCCGACCACCGCGGCGCGCAGGTTGTTGCTCCACACGGCGTAGAGGGGCGGGTAGCCGTCCTGCGGCGTGGACCACTCCACCGCGTCGGCGGCCTCCAGCGCCGCGTCGACGATGAACCCCTTGGCGCCTCCCAGCGTCCCCTCCAGCGGATCGCCGTTGAAGAAGGAGTGCACGTAGCCGGTGATGGCGCCCTGCGCTTTCGCCTTTCTGAACATGTCGGTGTTGGAGGGATAGAGGCTCTCGATGGCCGTCTGCTCGTAGCCCGTCACGAACGGCGAGATGAGGTGGTCGGTCATGCCGAACATGAAGACGTGTCCGTAGAAGGGCGGGCGGTATTCCTGGCCCACCACCAGCACCATGTCGTCGCGCGAGAGGGGATGGGCGCCGCCCCCGGGTACGAAGAACTGGTGGTCCAGAATGCGGTTGTCCTTGTTGGCCACCTGCTCGGCCACCACGTCCTGGTCCTCGGCCTCCGACATCATCATGAGGTTCTCGAGGGTGTTGTGGAGGTTGCCGCCGTAGTTCATGTGCACGTGGGTGGAGCCCGAGTACCAGCCCTCGTCGCTCAGGTCCGAGATTTCCTCCAGGAGCACGCTCACGCGGTGGTTCTCGCCCGCCGCGATGTTCAGGTCGAACTCCTGCGGCTCGTGCTCGAATCCTCGCGTCACCAGCATGCGCGCGGGCCCGGGCGGCAGCTCCACCTGGAACACGCCGGAGTGGTGGAAGATGCGGTCTCCTGCGCGGCTGACCCGCGAGTACTCCCCGGCGGGGGTGTAGTGCTTGCCGTCGGAGGCAGTGAGATGGACGCGGGCGCCGACGGGCTCCCCGTTGTCGCCCAGGGTCGTGACCGTGAGGGTGCCCATGGGCTCGCTCCAGCGGCGCTCCCGGATGGTCACCGTGCGGAGCGCCCCGCCGTAGGTCTCGAGCAGGGCGAGTTGGGGCAGTCCGCCCTCGTTCGTGATGAAGGCGATCCACTCGCCGTCCGGCGACCAGCGCGGGTGGAAGGCGTCGTGCTCGAAGAAGGTGAGCTTGTAGGGCTCGCCGCCCGTCGTGGGCTGGACGTAGAGGTTGTTGAATTGGTCGGCCGCGCCCGCCGTGGACGAGTAGACGAAGCGGCGGCCGTCGAGCGATACGTCCGGCTGGGTGCGGTAGAGGCTCTGTTCCTGCAGCACCGCGACCCGCTCGTCGATGCCGTTTTCGCGCGCCGGAACGCGGTACACGTTGCCGCTCCCCAGCGGCACGTCCCGGTTGGAGACGATGAGGAGTTCGTCGCCCGAGGGCAGCCACGCGGGCGAGATGTGCATGTCCCAGGCCCCGAAGTAGAGGCGGGGCCGTCCAAAGCTGTTGTCGTATGTGACCGCGATCTCCTCGCCTGCCCAGGACCCGTCCGCGATCTCGCGGACGTAGACGTCGAAATAGCCGCTGGACTGGGTGGAGACGTAGGCGAGGCGGCCGCCGTCGGGCGAGAAGCGCGGGTCGACGTAGATCTGGTCGTCGTCGGTGAGCCGGCGGGCTTCGCCGGTGTGCGTGTCGAGGATCTCCAGCTGGATGGGGCCGCCCCCCGCGTCGGCGGTGTAGACCAGCCACCGCCCGTCCGGCGACCAGTTGGGGGAGGAGAGATAGTCCCCGGAACGGACCAGTTCGGTTGCGATTCCCGTCTCCGGGTCCACGCTCCAGATCGAGCCGCTCATGCCCACCGCGATGCGATCGCCGTCCGGAGACCACGCCGGATACCAGGGGGTGGAGCTGGGGGCGGGGGGAAAGTAGAAGTTGTGCATGTAGTTGCCC